>JBGSWT010000252.1:0-1548 GCA_041751815.1 Pseudonocardiaceae bacterium | reverse complement strand
CCGGATCCGCGTGGCCCTGGGGGCAGACCTGCCGGTCCGCGCGCTGTTCGACACCAGGACGGTGACACGGCTGGCGGAGCTGCTGCCAGCGGCTCCGCAGACCCACCCCACCGTGCCGATTCCCCGGCTGTCGCGCGAGCGGGCGTTGCCGCTGTCCCCCGCGCAGCAGCGGCTGTGGTTGCTCGACGATGTGTCCGCTGGTGGCACTGAGTACAACACCGGCATCGGACTGCGGTTGTGCGGCGTGTTGGACCACGCCGCGCTGCGCACAGCGCTGGCGGGGTTGGTGGATCGCCATGAGTCGCTGCGGACGACGTTCGAGACGGTGGACGGGAACGGGATCGCGCGGGTCACCCCACGCGGGGAGATCCCGCTGGACGTGGTGGATCTGTCCGGCCCGGCCGCCGGCCAGTCTGATAGCGCCCAGCGCGACAGCGCGGTCGACCAAGTACTGGCGCAATTCCAGGACCGCCCGTTCGACTTGCGACGCGGCCCGCTGACTCGGGCGCTGCTGGTCTGCCTCGCCGCGGACCATCAGGTACTGCTGCTCAGTCAGCACCACATCATCACCGACGGTGCCTCGGTCGGGCTGTTGGTGGATGAGCTGGCGCAGCGGTACGCCGCGGCGGTGCGTGGGGCACCGGTCCGGTTGCCGGAGCTGGTTGTCCAGTACGCCGACATCGCCGGGTGGCAGCGCGAGCAACTGTCCGGTCGGGCTCTGCAGCCGCACCTGGTCTATTGGCGGCGCCAGCTGGCTGGGCTGGAGGTACTCGAACTACCCACTGATCGGCCCCGGCCCCCCCTCCGCACGACCGCCGGCGCGGTACACCGCCAGCACCTGCCGGCCGAGCTGGTTCGGGATTTGACGAGCGTGGGGCAGACCCGCGGTGCCACCCTGTTCATGACGTTGACCGCCGCGGTTCAGGTGCTGCTGTCGCGCTACGCCAACCAACGTGACGTGGCCGTCGGCACCGTCACGTCCGGACGCGGCCGGGCGGAGCTGGAGAACCTCGTCGGGTTCTTCGTCAACACCGTTGTCCTGCGCTCCACGGTGGAAGGTTCGCGGACGTTCGAGGAGTTCCTGGCCGAGGTCCGGGAGACGGTCCTGGATGCGTTCGACCACGACGAGGTGCCCTTCGACCGGCTGGTCGAGGACCTCCAACCGCAGCGCGACGCCAGCCGCACGCCGCTGGTACAGGCGCTGGTGGTGCTGCAAAGCGAGATGGTGCGTCCGCGCGAAGCAGGCGGATTGCAGATCACTGAACACGATCTGCCCCGACCGTCTGCCCGGTTCGACCTCCTCGTGGAGTTCGTGCCGCGGGGCAACTCGTTAACCCTGGCGATCGAGTACAACACCGACCTTTTCGACCCCGGCACCGTCGAGCGGATGGCTGGAAACCTGCAACTGCTCCTGATCGCTATCGCCGCCCAGCCGGGCCGGTCACTGACCGGGCTTCCGTTATTGACTGAAACCGAGCGGCGCCGGGTGCTGGTGGAATGGAACGACACCGCTCACAAGTTTCCGCAGGCTGCGTTGCCGGTTGTCTT
>JBGSWT010000251.1:0-9787 GCA_041751815.1 Pseudonocardiaceae bacterium | reverse complement strand
CCAACACCTCGGGCGATGGGGTCCGCATCGTCGGAAGACCGGGCGGCAGCGCGAGCTTCACCTCGATCGGCGAGCTCGAGGTTTACTTCGACGGTTGAGGCATGGTGTGCACGCTTCCTTTGGAACATCCACTGGGTGGGGCTTACGCTCGGGCTCATCGGGCAGGGGAACACTACCTCGTATTCGAGTTAGCCTTACTGGACACAGGTGCGGTTCAGAAGGGACACGCAGTTTCCAATCGAATCGTTCTAAGGAAGACAGCTTCAAGCGACAATCACGATTCCTCAAGGGGCTCAAGGCCGAACATCGGGCGGCTATCGAAGCGTTGCAACCATATAACGGATGCCAATGGACAGCCAAGCTGGCCAGCCTAGCTGGCCAGCCTTTCGAATCCCGACAAGCATAGGTACTTAACTCTAATGGCACACAACAGCGAGACGCTGACGCGGATAAGTGCGGGGTAACGCCGGGGCATTCGATGGGTTACCTGGCGCCGTATACAAGACATCGACGCCTGACAGTCATCCACAGGACATGCACGTACATGTCGAACTTATTGCGGACGTGACATTTCCGGATGGGACGATTGTCGTGTAAACGCTCGAACAGCTTCACCATGAAGTCATCAACACACTTGAAACGCTCAAGACGGAGTTTAAAACAACGGAGTTTAAAACATGAGTGGCGTCGTGAGCCCGGCCCCGTCCCTAAGGATCACCCCGTGTTCACCGCTCCGGAACTTTTCCTGACGCACACCTGCTCGATGTCACGGAACAATTCAGCAGACCCCTGCGCGTCCTGGCCGAGCAGAAACACCAACCGCGGCAGGTCCGCCTGGCCTGCCTCCTCAAACTCCAACTCCGTGTACGAGAGCTCTGGGCGATCCCGCACCGGCGAGCCGTACCGGGAACCTACAATTCCCACGGACAAATCCGCGCTGCACACCGCGTCTCGACACACCTGCGACGGCGGCCGCGGATCAGCGGTGAAGTACGCCATATCAACCGGAATCTCTTCAGCCCGGGTCACCGCATACTCCGCCCCAGCCACAAACGACCCGCCAACCGGCAGCCGGCGCAGCTCCGACGTATGGCTCAAGAAACACCCGTCTCGGTGGTGCCATAACCCACAGCATCCCAGGAGCCACCTAGCAAACAGTCACCGCTCCCTTGGCGGTTGAAATGCCCCCCGGAGCCGGTTCATCTCCCCACGCTGACCCCTAATTCACTCGTCGAGTGGATGGACCTGGTCGTGCTCACTCAGACTGGCCAGGGCAGCGGCGAGGTGGGTGGCCAAGCGCAGGGTGTGAGGGTGGTCGTCGCCCAGGACCCGACGCATGCGGGTAAGCGTGTCCTCGCCGAGCTGACGGGCCCGCTCATACTGGCCCAACTCCCGCAGGGTGGTGGCGAGGATGTAGGCCGAGGCCAGGGTTTGGGGGTGGTCGTCGCCCAGGACCCGGCGCATGCGAGTGAGAGTGTCTTCGCTGAGCTGGCGGGCACGCTCATATTGCCCCAGTTCCCCCAGGGTGGTGGCAAGGATGTAGGCCGAGCGCAGTGCATAGGGGTGGTCGTCGCCCAGGACCCGACGCATGCGAGTGAGCGTGTCCTCACCGAGCTGCCGGGCCTGCTCGTACTGCCCCAACCCCAACAGGGTGCCGGCGAGGACGTAGGCCGATGAGATCAGGGTTAGCGCGGATTTCCACGCAACTGGTTCGCCGCAAGGGGTAAGCGCTGCCCAGCCTCGGCGTAGCTAGCTCGCCGACGAAGAATGCGTGAGCGCCTCGTCGCGGCGCTAGTTGCGGTGAACCTATCGCCCCGTCGCGTTGCGGTGATCCCCGCTGTCATTGGGACCTTCTACCAGTCCAGTCTGCGGTTGTGGTGAGCCTCCGGCGGGCGGCGCCACCGGCCGCCTCCGGGATTCTTGCTGGTCAGCGCATCCGACTGTGGGTCAGCAGATCGGATTGTGACCAGATAACGAATTGCACCTGTGTGATTCAGTAGGAGGATCACAGCAACAATCGCGGGAGGACGAGCGCCACCGGTCTAGGTCGTCGCACGTCAGACCCGTTTCATTAGCTCATCCCACCAGAGGAGTTGCGCCGAACGGCCTGCGCGGAAATCCGCGTTAGCAGTCTCCGAGGTCGGGGAGAGGGGGCGAGGTGAGCGCTACCGGCGCGCCCGCGGCTACCAATGCGTTGGGCGAGTAAGCGACGGCGGCAACTTTGTGTCGGTATCGCCCTTCGCCGCATCGAGCTGAGATTGGGTGAGAAATATACTCTCGGTGAGGTCGGCACCTCTGAGATCAGCATCTCTGAAGTCAGCCCCGATAAGGTCGGCCACTCTCAGATCGGCACCTCTGAGGTCAGCTCCGATGAGGTATGCCCCTCTCAAGTTAGCGCCTCTCAGGTCGGCGCCTCTGAGATCGGCCCCGATGAGATCGGCTCCTCTGCGGTCCTTCTTCTGCCCCCGGGATTCGGCTCGCACGAGTTCGCTCGTGCGTAGCAGCAGAACATTGACCTCTCGCCGGTGTGCTGCCACGTCCAGTTCCATGAGAGAATTGGGACTGTTGTGAGTGAGGCGTTCGGTCTCGTCGAGTGCGAGGCTGAGCTCACCGTGAAGCGAGCGGGCCGGTTGCAGTGTCAGCGCTTCGGTCAGATACCAGAGCAGCTCATGGAGCTGCCGCATGATCGTGAACACCTCGAACATCTGCTTTGCGGTTCGCGGGGCCCGCCGCCAGTCCTGTCCGCCGAAGGTGACCTGGGCGACCTTTTGCCCCGCGCCGAAGCAATCGTAAACGGTGCAGCCCGAAAAGCCCTCCGGCCTGAGGCGTTTGTGAATTCCGCAGCGGAAGTCCGATCGCAGATTGGGACAGGCTTTCCCTGCATCTTTGTCGATCGCGAAGTCTGCCGAGGCTGAGAAGGCCGGGGCGACACAGCACAGCGCGAAGCAGCGCTCGCAGTCAGCTCGCAGGCCGAGGCGGCCGCCGTCGGGGAGAGGTTGCGCATATTCGTGTTTCTCCGACAATTTTCCTAGTCTCCTGTACGAAGCAACCGTGCTGGTCGCAGCTATCAACGAATGGCCTCGCCGGCCTGATCGAGCTGATCAAACAGCCGCCGGTCTGACCCCACGCGCGACATCGTCGACGGCAGGCTCGCCCAGCAGCTTGACGTTCCGCACCCGTAGCCGCCGATCGGCGCATATGAAGTTCTTCTCGCTCGCGATCCGACGAGTCGTTCGCGGCGACCGAGCCACTACGGTGTGTCGCCGCCCCGCAGTTTTCGCGAATCAATAGTAGGGCACTTGTTGAAATTTCGTGGCCGTAGTGAAGCGGTTGCCGGTTACTTGCATCAGTGGATTAGTCTGCGCATGAGGTATGCCATCGGGGTCGAGAAACTCTGGATTAAACCATGCTTGTTGCGCTTGTCCGACGACGAGTCCGTGATCACCGCCGAAGTCGGCCAGTTCTATTATTCGACAATCTATCCATCCGATGCCGTCGACGAGCACGGGGCCGTAGGAGGATGCTCCATAGCTGAAGGAAAGACCAGATGCGGCGAGTTTTTCTTGTGGGTTTGCGGTTGGGTAGTGGGAGTATCTCGCGGCTAGCTTCCACGCGCCTTGCAAGTGACTGATAAGTGGAACCGAGAGTGTGAACCCTTTCGAATTCAGCAGGGTTTCATAGGTACGCCACTGCTTATAGACGGCGAGGAGTACCTGCTGTGGATCGGTGGACACCGACGTCACGTTAGAGACCGGGATAACGTTGGGTGTACCACCGTGGTCGCGAGTTCCTATCAAATAAGCGATCCGGGGCGCGAGGAGCCGGTGTGCTTTCGCTGCCGAGCCGGTCATGAGCGCTCTTGATTAACAACAACGGGCCGAAAGGTGTGAATGGCCTCGTCGAGGTCGCGGGCGGCGGGCAGGTTTGCGTAAGCTTTCGAGCGTAGCTGCACCCGGATCCTGCTTAGTGCTTGAGCTGTTTGGGGAATACGCTGTTCGTCCGGTACGTCGAAGACCGGGGCGAGTGCATCCTGCGCTCCCCCTGGCCCGCTGAGGCTTAGCCGAGCTTGGGCAAGATACACTTGGGAAAGTGTCATCGTAACCGGCCAGCGTCGGCCTTTTTCCAGTGTGTCGTAGAGGCTAATTACGCTGTATGCCTCCCGTTCTACAGCTTCCCAATCGCACATATAAGCGCAGGCGGCAGCGTTGTAATAGTGCTGGCGGGCCGCCGAGAACGTGAAGACTTCCCCCAGGTCCCGAAGGCTATCGATAGTGGACAGCTTGTCGCGTTGGGCCTGGGCAGTATGGAGAATTTCGATCACCTTCTGGTGTTGGCCGTTTTGCGCCAGAGCTCGGGCCTCGAGTCCAGCAAGGCGTATCGCACCGACGCCACTTAGTCCGACGGCTCGTGCTCGCTGGGCATGGCGGAGTACGTCGTCAGCAAAACCCCACCACGAGGTGATCATGGCGCGGGTGCAGTATACCCACGTGATTAGCCCGGCATGTCCGGCGAGCTCGGCAAAAGCGAGGGCGGTACGTGTTTGGATCATTGCTGCCCTTGGCTCGGCCAGATCATGTGATATCGACGCCATCAGAACACAGGTGGCTCCGAGGAGAAGATGTAGTTCTCTGGCGTCGGCGGGTCGCTGTCCGTGCCGGGTGAGCAGCGTATACAGCCTGTCACGCAAGATCACTAGTTCGGCCAGTATATGATTTAAGCCTGAGTTGGCAACGTAGTCGGTTGCTAGGAGGTTTAGATCCTGTCGCGCTTCGTTTAGGGTGCGATCCTCGATCTTCGATGTGTCAATGGCGCTGTGGAGGACAGCCGAGCTATGGGCGGCGTTGAGGACCAACTCGCGAAGCCTCGTGGCCTGTCCTGTGAGCGGGCAGAGCACTGCTCCGGCACCGATGGCTTTGAGGATGTGCCGGCGGTCTATATCACCTCCATGCGTTGTCTCAGCAGTGGCGTACGCATCAGCGGGTTGGGCGGGCAACGCCTGCCGTGCTGCTAGCGTGTTATCGGTGGCAGGTGCGCTGTCAAGATGCCGGAAGTCAGGCAAGTCAACGAGTAAGTCACTAACGGCGCACTCGTAGAGCTGTGCCAGCTTGCTGAGGTTGTCAAAGCAGGGGGCATGCCCAGTGCTACTCGGCCACGTCTCCCAATACGAGAAGTTCTTGAAGGTCTTTAGCTCATCGGGCCAGCGTTGGTTCCATTCATCGGCAGCCTGGCGCTGGCTCCAGCCATGGGCGTAGCGGAACGCTATCCGGGCATTGAGGCGGTAGCGCTGCCGCAGAACCTCGGCTACTCCCACCCACGACCTGCCCTCGGCCCGCAGCGAACGCACCAGCTGCTCACGCTGCCGCTTCGGACTGCCCAGCTCAGACATGGCGACTTCCTCGACGTCGGGCAGCCTCACTCGGTAGGCGGCTTTCGCAAGTGGCAGATGGACGCTACCGGCTGGGAGCAGCTCAACCAACCCGGTACGGGAATTCCCCACGCAGTCGGGATACCGCTGCAGAAATCACGACTGCTCAGGGTGGGATGTCGACGGGGACACGGGCACCGCGATCGACATGGCACCGGGACGGGTGCATACCTGGAGTCCTGAGGATTGCGGTGCCGCTCAGACGGGAACCGGCAAAGCGTTCCGAATGCGGACATTTCTAGTTCGGTGCTACCTCGTCGACGAAGACGGCCACGAGCGGTTGCGAGGGCTCCTGCTGGGGCTCTCAGCTCGTGCGGAACCGGCTGAACACTCGATACATCAGTTCCGTTCCGCGCGCCAGCGCGTCTACCCGGATCCGCTCGTCGTTGCCGTGCATGCGCGACATGGTGTCGTCATCGGTGGCGTAGGGGTAGATCCCGTACACCGGGATGCCACGCTGGCGCCACGGGCCAGCGCTGGTGCCCGCTTCGAACAGGCCGGGGGTGACCGCCGCGCCAGGATAGGTCTCGCGAGCTGCGGCGTCCAGCGCGCGGAAGACGTCGGTGTCGATCGTCCCCGGCGGTTGGGCCATCCGCTGTGCGAGCCCGTCCAGCATCTGCTCCTCGGTCTGGTCGGGCGACAGCGGGTTCACCAGGCGTAGCGTCACGCCGTCAGCGGCACCCAGCGCGTTGCGCAGCTCCGCCAACGTCGTAGCCACGTCGATACCGCCCGGGACAAGGCGCAGATTCAGGGTGGCGGTCGCCGACCCGGGCTGGACGTTGGTGCGGTACCCGGCGTGCTGGATCACCGGCGTGACGATGTGGCGCATCAACGCGTTATGCAGCGTCGGATGGTCACTGAGTTGGACCACCAGCGCGCCGGCTCGATCACGCTCGGCCTGCCCCGTGGCGTTCACCATGAGCCGCAGCGCTGCGGCAAGCTTCGAATTGTCGGTGCGCGAAGCCCATGCTTCGAAGTACGCCGTGGTCACTTCGGTGAGACCGACCCCCGGCTGGTAGTCGGCCAGTCGGACTGCCGCTCGGTTCAGCCGGGTGATTGCCGCGTCCGGGGACGGGCGAGAGGAGTGGGTGGCGCTTCCCCGGGCGACGAGTTCAAGCGAGGCGGACATCTTGTCCTGCCGGGTCAAGGTGACCACCACCGGTTCCGCCGAGCCGGGCGGGGCTAGCGCCCATCCCCCCTCGGTGATCACCGCTCCAGCGTCGATCTTGTCGTAGTGCTGCTCGGCGAGCCACCGGGTGCTGTACGGGCCGGCCTCCTCGTCGCAGTCGGAGAGGAAGATGATGTCCCGGTCGAACCGCGCACCCTCGCCGAGGTGCCGCAGCAGGGCAGCCATGAACGCGGCGTTGGTGCCCTTCATGTCCAGCGCGCCGCGGCCGTAGACCCAGCCATCACGTACCTCGCCGCGGTAGGGATCGACGCTCCAGCGGTCGACCTCCACCGACACCACGTCGGAGTGGCACAGCAGCAGCAATGGCCGGGCGCCCCCCACGGCGCTCGGGACGCGGGCAATGAAATGCGCATTGTCCGACTTCGGAGTCGGGATGATTTCGGTTTGAGCACCGGCCGCGTCCCAGATCGACTTCAACATCTCGGCATGCGGAACGGTTACGCCGCCTGTGCCGTTGTGCGACGTGTCGAACCGGATCATGTCGATGGTGAGCTTCAGCGGGTCCAAGTTCACCGGGTCGACGACGGGAACGGGCGGCGGTTGAGTGACCGCGCTGGTGCAGCCGGCCGCCACGGCGCCGATCGCAGCCAGCCCCACCGCCCGACCACTGAGCTGCAGCACCTCACGCCGGCTGTGTCGGCCGTGCTTTTCGGTCACGAGTCCCTCCCCGACTGCTGTAGTGACAACTCATGGATAGCGGCGACCGGCCACGCCGGGTCCCTCCGGCTGTGCCACTCGACCCCGTCAACGGTCCCGCCGCTATAGGGTGAATCTACGACTCGTCGGTTTCCCGGCGACACTCCCGAGGCCACCGTGTCTGCCTCTCAGCTGGTAGGCCAAGACGGCTGGTGCGGGTAGCTTGCGAGAACGGTTCGAGCGGCGCCTTGAGTCCGCGATTCCGAGCGTCCCTGCTGGACGGACCAGGGGTTGCGAGACAAGGTCGGCCACAGCGGGCACCGCCCGCTGGTGCTGTGCCCGCTGTGGCGCGGACCATGACCACCACGGCAGCGGATATGAGAGGTTGGAGATGGAGGCAGCGGTCTTGGCAGCTCTAACTGGGCTGCTTGGCATCGTTCTTGGTCGTGTGTGGGACTTTCGGTTGGAGGTAGTTCGATGGCGGCGTGATCAACGGGTCCGCGTCTACGAGGATCTGGCAGCAACCTACTATGCGGCACGCGAGCCATTGTTTTCGATGGCTCTGACTGAGCCAGGGACACCAGAGGCAGATGCAGCCGAGATCCGGGCACTGGATATGGCCGCTCAATGGAACCGTGGGGTGGTAGCAACGTGGCTCCATGGATCGCCGCCTGTAACGGCTACCCTCCAGAAATTCGACCATCAGCTGTCTCGCTTATTCGATAAGGCACGCGTCTGTCGCTTGACCTGGGACGAATTTGCAGATGAGCATCGGGCCACCGAAGAGAAGTTGGAAGCGTTCATCGAAGCTGTCCGGCAGGAACTTAAACACCCTCCGTTGAGCGTCAGGATAAGGATTCTTCCCTCGTCCGCCCCGCCATCTGGCAGTCGAGTAAAATCATAGGCAGGCGCCCGCTCATACGGAGTGCGCAAACTCAGGGCGAGCACTCCCGCGAAGAGAAAGAGGATCGCACCGGACATTCGGTTCAGCCAGGCCCTGCTGTTCGGAGTCAGGAAGCGCCGGATGGCGCCCGCGGCCAGCACAAGGAAGGCGAACCAGAGCCAGGACGCGCTCAACGTTCCACCAGCGAACAGCAGTCGCATGTCGTCGCGTTGAGCGGCGATCGTGGCACCGATGATCACCACCGTGTCGAGGATCGCATGAGGATTGAGCAGGGATGCGCCCGCGATCTTCATGGCAACCTGTGGCAGGGCACCGCCATCATCCACGGCGGGCATGTCAGTGGTGGACCGCCGGAGCGCGCCCCAGGCTAGGAAGAGCAGAAAGACGGTTCCCACCGCGAGTAATGCCGAACGAAGCGCGGGTATCCCAGCGAGCAGCGCTCCCACACCCACAGCCCCGATGATGATCAGCAGGGTGTCGCAGAGCCCGGCGAATGCGGCGGCGAACAGGGACCTCGGGAAGCGAACGGTGAGGCCTTGGTTGAGGACGACGATGTTTTGCGGACCGATCGGACGATGAGCGCGAAACCCCAGCATCAGGCCGCTGAGATAGGTAGTCATCAAACCGCCGAAGTTGTGCCGGGGGTGGGTTAGGGCTCTTATGGGACGCGCAGCGGCACACCGCGGATCGAGGCGTCCAGCACGGTGACGGTGTGCGCCAGCGTGAGATGTGTGCCGAGCCGCTGCGCGCTGGCCGCGATCTGCATCAGGCAGCCGGGGTTGGCGGTAACCAGCACTGACGCCCCGGTGGCGAGTACGTTGCCGGCCTTGCGGTCCCCCAGCTCAGTGGCCGGCTCCGGATTGAGCAGGTTGTAGATCCCTGCCGAGCCGCAGCACAGGTCGCCCTCAGCGATCTCGGTGAGGACCAGCCCGGGAATGGCCCGCAGCAGCTCCCGGGGCTGGGACCGGATGCCTTGTGCGTGACCGAGATGGCAGGCGTCGTGGTAGGCGATCGTGACGTCCAGCCGGTGGCGCGGTGCGACCGGGCCGAGCTCGACGAGCAACTCGGAGACGTCACGGGTGCGTTCGACGAAGGCGGCCGCCCGCTGGGCGTAGCCGGGATCGTCGCGTAGCAGGTGCGCGTATTCCTTCATCGCCGAGCCGCAGCCGGCCGCGTTGACCACGACGTAATCCACCCCGGCGGCCTCGAAGCGCTCGATGAGCGCCCGCGCGAAGCGGATTGCCTCGTTCTCACGACCTGTGTGCAGCGACAGCGCTCCACAGCAGCCCTGCTCGCCGGGAATCACGACGTCATAGCCCTCGGCGGCCAGCACTCGGGCGGTGGCGGCATTGACCTCAGGGAACAACGCATCCTGCACGCAGCCGGTGAGGATCCCGACCACCGCCCGGCGCTGCCCTGAAGCGGGCACCCGCGCCGGCAGCTTCTCCCGCCGGGTCAGTGTCGGGGTCAGCGACTCCATCACCCGCAGTGTCGGGGACAGCCGGTCCAGCAACCCGGCCCGCCGCAGCAGCCGGTCCAACCCGCTGCGCTGGTAGAGCGCCAGCGGACCACGCAGCGCCCGTAGCCGCCTCGGATAGGGGAACAGCTGGAAGATCGCTTCCCGGAGCAGCCT
>JBGSWT010000250.1:0-12077 GCA_041751815.1 Pseudonocardiaceae bacterium | reverse complement strand
CGTCGGCCCGGTTGGTGGGCCCATCCAGAGAAGCCGGAACCGTCGTAGCTGATGTCCAGCCGGTAACGCAGGAGCCCGCCGTCCCCGTCGGGGGCAGCGGGCTCCTGCGATGCAGTACTCGCGGTCAGGATTCCCCCGCGCCCTGCCGCGCGGACGGCGGGCTCTCCTCGTCCGACGCGTCAGCGGAGACCTGCGTCGTGGCCTGCGCCGACTCGTCGGAAGCATCCACCGTGCTGGACTCCTCCGGGCTGGACCCCTCCGGGCTGGGCCCCTCTGGGCTGGACTCCTCAGAGGTGGAGTCCACTGTGCTGGGCTGTTCGGGGGTCGGCTCTTCAGCTGCGGCAGTCGACGGCTTTGCCTGCGGCCGGTCCTTGAAGGCCCGGCGCTGGACCTCCTCGACGTCTGCGGCGCTGCGCTCGGTGACCAGGGCGATGACCGCCATCGGAGCGTTGTCGCCCTTGCGTGGCATCGTCTTGACGATGCGGGTGTAACCACCCTGCCGCGTCGCGAAATGCGGACCGATCTCCGCGACCAGCTTGTGCACCACGTCCTTGTCCCGGATCACCCGCATGATCTCGCGACGGTTGTGCAGGTCCGCCTTGCGAGCCTTGGTGATCAACCGCTCGGCGAACGGACGCAGGCGCTTGGCCTTGGCCTCAGTGGTGCTAATCCGCCCGTGGGTGAACAGCGACGTCGCCAGGTTGGCCAGCATCAGCCGCTCATGGGCCGGCGACCCACCAAGCCGGGCGCCCTTGGTCGGCGTTGGCATTATGGCTCCCTTCGGTTCGCCTCGTGAGTGGCAATCGGTGCCCTAGCACCGATTGCCACTCACGAGTGCTACAGCTGCTCGGTCTCGGCGTAGTCCTGGCCGTCATCGGTGCCGTAATCGGTGCCGTTGTCCACCCCGTTGTCGCTGGCGTCGCCCCACCCGTCGATCGAGTACTCCGCCGCCGCAGCTGAAGGATCGAACCCAGGCGGGCTGTCCTTGAGTTGCAGGCCAAGACCGGCCAGCTTCAGCTTCACCTCGTCGATCGACTTGGCGCCGAAGTTGCGGATGTCCAGCAGGTCGGCTTCGCTGCGGCTGACCAGCTCGCCGACGGTGTGGATGCCCTCCCGCTTGAGGCAGTTATAGGACCGGACGGTGAGATCCAAGTCTTCGATGGGCATCGCGAAGGCCGCGATCGTGTCTGCCTCCGCCGGTGAGGGGCCGATCTCGATACCTTCGGCTTCCACGTTGAGCTCTCGGGCCAGCCCGAACAGCTCCACCATGGTGCGACCGGCCGAGGCCAGTGCGTCCCGGGGAGACAGCGACGGCTTGGTTTCCACGTCCAGGATCAACTTGTCGAAGTCGGTGCGCTGCTCGACCCGGGTGGCCTCGACCTTGTAGGTCACCTTCATCACCGGCGAGTAGATGGAGTCCACCGGAATCCGGCCGATCTCCGCACCGGACGCCTTGTTCTGCACAGCAGGCACGTAACCGCGGCCCCGCTCGACGACCAGCTCGATCTCCAGCTTGCCCTTCCCATTGAGGGTGGCGATGTGCAGATCAGGGTTGTACACGGTGACGCCGGCCGGCGGCACGATGTCGCCCGCCGTCACGTCCCCGGGGCCCTGCTTGCGCAGGTACATCGTCACCGGCTCATCCTCCTCGGAGCTGACTACGAGCTCCTTGAGGTTGAGGATGATGTCGGTGACGTCCTCCTTGACACCTGGAACGGTGGTGAACTCGTGCAGCACACCATCGATCCGAATGCTGGTGACCGCCGCCCCCGGGATGGATGAGAGCAAGGTGCGGCGCAGTGAGTTGCCCAGGGTGTAACCGAAGCCGGGCTCCAGCGGCTCGATGACGAACCGGGAACGGGTGTCGAGGACCGGCTCCTCGCTGAGGTTGGGTCGCTGGGTGATCAGCATGGTGATTTTCCTCCTCTGGCGCCCGCTATTTGACGCCGTTGGTTGAAATTACTTGGAGTAGAGCTCGACGATCAGCTGCTCCTGCAGCGGCACGTCGATCTGGGCCCGCTCCGGCAGCCGGTGTACCAGCACCCGCAGCGAAGAGGGGACGACCTGTAGCCACGCCGGCACGGGGCGGTCTCCGACGGTCTCCTTGGCCACCAAGAAAGGTAACGTGGGGATCGACTTCGGCTTGACATCGATGATGTCGAACCTGGACACCCGGAAACTGGGAACGTCCACCTTTTTGCCGTTGACCAGGAAATGCCCATGGGACACCAGCTGGCGCGACTGACGACGGGTGCGGGCTAGCCCCGCCCGGTAGACGACGTTGTCCAGCCTGGACTCAAGGATCTGCAGCAGCGTGTCACCGGTCTTGCCGGGGCGGCGGTTGGCCTCGACGTAGTACCGGTGGAACTGCTTTTCCATGATGCCGTAGGTGAAGCGGGCCTTCTGCTTCTCCTGCATCTGCAGGAGGTACTCGCTCTCCTTGATCCGCGCACGGCCGTGCTGGCCGGGCGGATACGGACGGCGCTCAAAGGCCTGATCGCCACCGACCAGATCGGTCTTGAGCCGGCGGGACTTGCGGGTTACGGGTCCGGTGTACCGAGCCATCTGTCTATTCCCTCCCGCGCCTCAGACCCGACGCCGCTTCGGCGGCCGGCAGCCGTTGTGCGGCTGCGGGGTCACGTCCTGGATGGTGCCGACCTCAAGACCGGCGGCCTGCAGCGACCGGATCGCCGTCTCCCGACCCGAACCCGGGCCTTTCACGAAGACATCGACCTTTTTCATACCGTGCTCAGCGGCCTTGCGGGCCGCGCTCTCGGCGGCCATCTGCGCGGCGAACGGGGTGGACTTGCGCGAGCCCTTGAAGCCGACGTGACCCGCGGAGGCCCATGCGATCACCGCACCAGTGGGGTCGGTGATCGAGACGATCGTGTTGTTGAACGTCGACTTGATGTGCGCATGGCCATGCGCGACGTTCTTCTTTTCCTTGCGCCGCACCTTCTTGACGCCGGTACCTGTTCGTGCTCTGGGTGGCATACGGTTTGCACTCCTACAAAAGTCTAGGGTCTGCGGGGGTTACTTCTTCCCGGCCTTCTTCTTGCCGGCGACCGTCTTCTTCGGACCCTTGCGGGTGCGGGCGTTGGTCTTGGTGCGCTGACCGCGCACAGGCAGCCCGCGGCGCCACCGCAGCCCCTCGTAGCAGCCGATCTCGATCTTCCGGCGGATGTCGGCTTGGACCTCCCGGCGGAGGTCTCCCTCGACTCTGTAGTTGGTCTCGATGTAGTCCCGCAGCCGGACGAGGTCCTCGTCGGACAGGTCCTTGGAGCGCAGTTCAGGACTAACCCCGGTAGCGCTCAATATTTCGTGGGAGCGGGTACGGCCGATGCCGTAGATGTACGTCAGCGCGATCTCCATCCGCTTGTCGCGGGGGAGGTCTACGCCGGAGAGTCGTGCCATGCGACGGTGTCTCCTGTCTCGTCGTCCCCAGGTCTGCTCCCCGTCCGCCCCGTGCTCGACTCGTCGTCCACGGGCCCCAGCCTGGCGTCCGGGGGTGAAACCGATCCCGTCTGGATCGGCTGGATCGGGGAGGTCTTCTTGCGCCGTAGACCGGCGACATCGTGCGCTGCTAGCCCTGACGCTGCTTGTGGCGTTGGTTCTCGCAGATCACCATGACCACGCCGTGGCGGCGGATCACCTTGCACTTGTCGCAGATCTTTTTGACGCTCGGCTGCACCTTCACGTCATCTCTCCTGGTGCGCTACTTGTAGCGGTAGACAATGCGGCCACGGGACAGGTCGTAGGGCGAGAGCTCCACGACCACCCGGTCCTCGGGCAGGATGCGGATGTAGTGCTGGCGCATCTTGCCGCTGATGTGCGCGAGAACGCGGTGACCGTTCTCCAACTCGACTCGGAACATCGCGTTGGGGAGTGGCTCAACCACCTTGCCCTCGACCTCGATAGCGCCGTCCTTCTTGCCCATGTCCTCCGCGTTCCTGCTGGTTAGCCGTGCCGTCGGGTAGTGGCCTTGCCGCGACGCAGGCACCGGCCAGTTCCAAGACGTGGGGAGGCATCAGTAAGGAGTGCGGGGACGCACTGCTGAGCAGGAAACCTGCGCAGATACCTGCAGACACGCTAGAAACCGGCGCGATGCTCGCGCCGATAGCACAGTTTACGTCCAGGTCACGCTCGGGTCCAAACCGGCCCCGCGCCGATCACCGCGCGGACCTGAGGGCTCGCACCCGCTCGCCTACCCAGCCGGCCAGTAGCATCGCACCCCACGGGCCTGCGACCCAGATCCACCAGGGATAGATCCAGCTCATGGTGGCCAGTGACACCACCGCCCAGATCAGCAGATTGACCACGCTCACGCTGGCCCAGGCGGCCACCGCAGCCCGCCCGCTGCGCCCATGCCGGTGTTGGCAGTGCGACTGTCGCACCTCGGGGCCGCCCGCCGGGTCGGCCGGTGGACGAGCCCGCGGTAGATCTGCGGTAAGCGTCTCGAGCTCGCTATAGGTCCGAGCCGCCCAAGCTTGCTGGACCCGCTCGTCGTACTCGGCGAGGTCGAGACGGCCGTCGGCGTGCGCCGACCGCAACTGCTCGGCGACCCGTTCCCGATCGGTGTCCGCAGCCCGCATCCGGTTCTGTGGGGGCTGGCCGCCCACGATCCCCGTCGCGCCGTTTGTTACGTCCATCGGTACCTCCAGCAGAGCCCCTCTGGACCCAACTGTAACACTGTTACGAGCCTGCCGTCGCTACAGCGCTGTGCTACTACATCCAGTCTGCACTGTTGTAGTAGGATGCCGTAGTGCCTACTACACCTGGCGGACGAGAACTCACCGTGCGGGAAGCCGCGCAACGTGTTCACCGTGCGGAGGAGACGATCCGCCGGTGGATCTGGACGGGAAAGCTACCTGCCCGCAAGCTCGGCAGGAGCTATCAGGTGCACGAAAGCGACCTGGACGCGATCGCCACCGGTGTGCCAGCACCCCGCGAGTCCGGCGACTCCCAACTCAGCTTGAGTGAATGGGTGGCAGCCGTCAGGACGTGGCGCCTCACCAACGGTGTATCGCCGCGCGGTGGCGCTAGCCAGCTTGTCATCGAGGATCGAGCGGAGCGGTCGGGCCTTGGCGATCGTTGACGCGTCAGTCGTGGTTGAGTTCGTGGCACCCGACGCCGACGACACTAAGGCCGCTGCGCTGCTTTTCGACCATTGGGCGCAGATCGGCGAGGGCTTGCACGCACCCGCGATGTTGCCGCTGGAGGTGATGAACGCGCTGCTCACCGGTGTACGCCGAGGGCGATGGGACGGTCAGGCAGCTGATGCCGCGTCCGATTTCCTCGCCTCGCTGCCGATCTCGCTGCACTGCGACCCAGCGGACCAGCATCGGGCCTGGGAGCTGGCTCGACGCTACGACAACCATCCCATCTACGACATGGTCTACGTGGCGCTGGCCGAACGGCTCGGCGAACCGCTAGTCACGGCCGATGACAGGTTGCGCCGCCGTCTCTCTCACCACGGCCTGGTCATTGGACCGGACGAGGCGCTGCCCATCGCTCGACAGCCCTGACTGCCAGCACACCTGGCCGGTGCACTGACAACCGGGCGGTACACAGAAAGCAAGCTAGGCCTTGGCCGGCTCCGGCTCCGCGATGGGATTCGCGCCGTGGATGGGGCCCTCGGCATCGGCTAGCCGGGTGGCACTGCCGCCCCAGCGCAACGAGATCAGCTCGGCGGCGATGGAGACCGCGGTCTCCTCGGGCGTGCGCGCTCCCAGATCCAGGCCGATCGGCGAGGCAATCTTGGACAGCTTGTCATCGGTGACGCCCGCCTCGCGCAGCCGTTCCTCCCGGTTCTTGTGGGTTCTGCGCGAACCCATCGCGCCGAGATAGGCGAGATCCATGTCCAGCGCCTCGACAAGGACCGGAACATCGAACTTCGGGTCGTGAGTGAGGACTGTGATGACGGTCCGCGGGTCGATCCGGCCGGCTGCGGCCTCTTCCTTCAGGTAACGGTGCGGCCAGTTCACGATGACCTCGTGCGCGTCGGGGAAGCGGCTCTTGGTGGCGAACACCGGTCGCGCGTCGCACACCGTCACGTGGTAACCGAGGAACACCCCGATCCGGGCCATCGCCGCAGCGAAGTCGATCGCGCCGAACACCAGCATCCGGGGCGGCGGCTGCATAGCGTTGACGAACACGTCCATTCCCTCGCCGCGGCGCTCCCCTTCGGGGCCGTAGTGCAGGGTGGCGGTGCGGCCGGCGGCCAGCGCACCGAGGACGTCTTCGAGGATCGCCTCGTCTGCGCCTGATGAGCCCGTCGTGCCGGAGTGCCGATCTGGCCAGACCACCATGCGCAGGCCGACGCGCCCGGGATCGGGATGCGCGACCACGGTGGCCACCGCAACCCCTTCCTTCTTGGCCACCGAGTGGGCCACTTCTTCGAGCTCGGGGAAGTGGACCGGATCCACCTTCTCGACGAACACATCGATGATGCCGCCGCAAGTCAGCCCGACGGTGAAGGCGTCATCATCGGAGACGCCGTAGCGCTGCAGGACCGGAGCGTCGTCGGCGAGCACCTGCTGGCCCAGTTCGAAGACCGCGCCTTCCACACAGCCACCGGAGACACTGCCGACCGCCCGCTCGTCGGACGTCACCAGCATCGACGCTCCAGCAGGGCGTGGTGCCGAGCGGTAGGTGGATACCACCGTGCCCACCGCGGTGGATTTGCCCTCGCGCCATTCCGCCACTAGTTCGTCGAGCACGTCACGCACCGCGGACCTCCTTGAGCAGGGCTTCCCATGTGGCCAGGCCGTGTCGGGCCAGGTACTTAAAGACTATTCGGTCTGACTGGTTTGTGGGTTCACTCACAGCACCGACAGATACATCGACGCTTCAGACACTGGATCTGTTCCATGCTCAGGGTCAGGGGCGATCCACGTCGATCCCGCTGGCCAGATCAGAGCAGTCCACCACCGCCAGGTCAGACCGTTGCGCCAGCCAGTCCCGGGCTCCCCGGTCACCGCGGGCCGATGCCACGATGTCTGTCCAGTGCTGCCGGCCGAACAGCACCGGATGGCCGGGCTGGCTCTCGAACCCGGCTCTGGCTACGACTGCGGGACCGGCCAGCGCGACGAGCCTGCGCACCACGGACGCATCCACGTCGGGCAGATCAACCAGATGCACCAGCGCGGCCACCACCTGCGGAGGCGCGCTGCGGATCAGTTCGGCCAGGCCGGTGCGCAGCGAGGCACCCATTCCCTCGGCCCAGTCCGTGGCCAGCACCATGCCGGCGGTATCGGGCACCAACGGGGCGACCTGATCGGCTTGGGCACCGATGACGACGAGCACCGGGTCGCATCCGCCGTCGGTGAGCGTGGCCACCGCCCGGCGCAGCCAGGCGCCATCGTCGACCAGAGCCTTGGGCATGCCATAACGCCGCCCGGCCCCCGCTGCCAGCAACAGTCCGGCGATCATGGTCGCATCTTCCCATGACTGTCTCAGATTGAACGGAGTTGCTGGACCAGCGTGGTGATCAGCGCGATCGCGTCGTCGCCGCGGGCTGACACGTCCCAGAACTGCTCGAAGAGCCGGGCATAGAGCTCGATGTCCTCCGGGTCGCGCAGGCTTAGTTCAGCGGTGAGAGTCTCCACCAGCACCAGCCGGTCATCGTGGATCCAGAAGTTGTCACCCGGTGACTTAGGGAGGCGTACCTCGAAAGGCAACACCGCGAGCTCGACGGTATCGAGGCCGGAAACCACGACTAGCCGGTCGAGCTGGGCACGCAAGGTTGCTGGCGGGCACACCAGATACCGCAGCGCTGCCTCGGTGACCAGGAATCGGAACTGCTTTCCCGGGTCGTACAGGAATTCCTGGCGCTGCATCCGGGCCCGGACCGCTGCGTCGACGTCCGGGGCACCACCATGGAAGGTGGCGTTGTTGACGAAGAGGTGCCGAGCGTAGTCCGGAGTCTGCAGCATGCCCGGCACCATGGCCGGCTCGAACGCACGCACCCTGGTGGAGGCGGCCTGCAGCGCGACGCCAGCCCGCTGACGGCCAGCGAACCCGGTTCGGAACTGGCGGCGCCAGGTGGCGTACTCCACCCGCAGGCTGCGCAGGTCGGCGAGCAGGTCATCCTGGGTCTCCGGAGCGCCACCGCACGCCATTACCCAAGCCCCGATGTCGTCGGCAGACGCCGTCTGGCGACCATGCTCCAGCCGGGACACCTTCGAGGCAGCCCAGCCGAGATGGTCGGCAAGCTCCTTACCGGCGAGCCCGGCGTCCAGCCGCAGCGCGCGTAGCCGGTTCCCGAAACCCTCCCGGCCGCGGTGCGATTCGGTCACGCTGCTCCTGGCGGTGGATCCTCTCGGGTCGGGTCCTGCGCAAGATACTCGCCGTATGGCGTGGCGTGCTGCATCGCCAGGTCGATCCATGCCTCGTGCCGGGCGACCAGTTCCGGATCGGTCACCACCTCGTGCGGCAACGGCCGGTCGTCACCGGTGAACCGCATCAGCACCAGGATCTCAGAGTCGAACACCCAGAAATCGTGGTCGGGCAGGTCCAACTCGTGGGCGCGGGACTGCAGCAGGTAGCGGATATCCTCACCGCCTTCGGCATTGCCACGATTACCGCGCACCTCGTAGCGCCGGGATCTTCATCTCGGCTAGCGGCTCGGCGTCATCGACCTTCCACCCCTGTACGACGTAGGTGCCGCGGTCGGTCGCGTACAAGGTCGGACTTTCTCCGAGGTCAGTGACCTTGCCAAGGTACGTCAGCTTCATGGGGATCTCCGTCCGGTGGCTGGGCAAACTGCGCCCAGAGTGGACTGGCGAGGGAACCAAAGCAAGCAACCATCAGGGGGTGATCCGAGCAATATTGCGCAATAACTTGCAAGCATGTCTCGGCTGGGGTCTGCTTAGGGCCGATCGATCAGAAAGGGGGCAGTCGTGACGCGCACAGCACCTCAGCGGTGGCCACGGATCGCCGACCAGCGTCGCGCCGTGATCCCCGGACGAGCAGCCGAGGGCGGCGGCGCGTGCACGCTGATCGTGATCCGTGAGCCGGAAGGACGGCTGCTGCTCAGCTTCGAGGGTGCCTGGCGCACCTGCGCAGAGCTGAATCCCGACGCCCACGCAGCGCTCATCGGGGCGTTGACAGAGCTCGTTCGCTGACAGGCCGTTGACCGCAAGGTGAGTGGAGGCGAGCAGGGCAGATGGCGTTACTGACCGTAGCGGGAACTGATCACCGGTGCTGCCAGTTCTGGAAGTTACCGCCGTTGCACCGCAGAGTGTAGACCTTTCCCTCAGTGTTGCTGTCCAGGCAGAAACCAGTCGACACATTACGGACTCGCCCGCCGGAACCGGAGATCTCCCACTTCTGGAAGTTACCGCCGTTGCACCCCAGAGTGTAGACTTTCCCCTCGGTGTTGCTGTCCAGGCAGAGACCGGTCGACACATTGCGAATCGTGCTAGTGGTATTCGAGCCACCGAATTCCCAGTTCTGGAAATTCCCCCCGTTGCAGCCCAACGTGTAGGCGTTCCCATTGGCGTTGCTGTCCAGACAGAATAATGTCGCCACGTCGCGGAACGTCGAGGTCGCCGCCGCGCTGGCCGCGGTAGATGTCACGCTGGCCGCAGCAGGAATCGCAGTCGCCCATGCGAGCGACCCGAGTATCGCGAGTATTCCGAGTATGCCTCTAGCCGTCTTCGTCAAGATCAAATCTCCGTTCATCGAGGCGCGAGCGTTCCCGTGCAGTCTCTACAACGGCCTCCCGACCGACGGTCACGCTGTTACGGTGGGTGATCGGTGCAGCCACTCCTACAGAAACCCGGCCAGCGCGGCGTGCAGCGGTCCGGTGGTCAATGCCAGCGCACGCGCACCTGCGCAGAGCTCAATCCCGACGCCCACGCGGCACTCCTCGGGGCGCTGACGGAGCTCGTTCGTCTCGGCCCTGGCCATCCACAACCTGGGCGAGCCCCCCGCTATCCGCCGGTGTTCTCCGACGTCGCCCGCCTGCTGCCCGCCGACGTCGTCGTGCCGACACCGGAAGACCACCTGTGCTGGCTGCGGGACACAGGCTTCGCCGAGGTCGACTGCGTATGGAAGCAGTTCTCCGAGGTGTTCCTGTGCGGATTCCGGAGCCCATAGCCGCGACGCCAGTCCATTGCGCGACAATAAGAAGAGGCATCTGCACCACTGGACCAGCTGCAAAACAGGCGCATTAATTTGCATGACCGAAAACACTTGCCGGTACCCCCTCCTCGGCGTGTAGCATTCGTTGGTGAAGCCCGATCGTTCGCGTAATTGTTGCGAGATCTTGGCATTTCAGAACGAACGGCAAGATTAAGGAGCCAAACCGATGGAGCAGCACACCCATGAGCACACCCACGGGGATGTGACCCACACCCACGCGCACGGCTTGCATGATCACGAGCACGTCGAGCACGAGCACGAACACAGCCACGATGGGCAGCCACACGCCCACTCACACGTCCACCAGCAGGACCTCGAGGAAATCCACGAACACGCGCACTGACTTACACAAGGCGTCCTTCCAGGCGCGCAATGGTCCCAGATCTGACACTTCCCTGGTGACGGGCCGCTCGGTACCGGTTCTGGTGCCGGGCGGCGTTTTTTCTGCTGTAGCGCCCCCCGCCGCGCGCGGTCGACGACTCGACATTTAATTGTTTTCGCGACCGTACGAATCTCCGCTGCCTGGACAGGTTCGACGCGCTGGGGCTCAGCGCGCCCGAGTTGCCGCGGCTGACGAGATCGTCTCGATCTCGTCAGCCAGCTGCAACACCGTGGCCTGGTAGATCTTTCCGGCATCCTGGGCCAGCCAGTACAGGTGCCCGAACACCTCCAATGTGATCAGCCCGTGCAGCTGGCCCCACCACCGGATGAAGCGCTGCAGCGCGGCGGGGGGCAGCACGCTTCCCGACGGCACGAACTTCTGTTGGACGGCGACGAGTTCGGCGTGCAGCACTGAATCGACGTGCTCGTCGGGCATCGCCCGCAACTGCTCCTCAGACCAGCCGGCGAATACCACGCTGTGGAAAACGGTGCCGATGCGCGCCGCGGCCGGCACGAGTATGTCACTCGGCGATGGCGGCGCTTGGTAGTCAGGGATCGGTGCGCCGTAGATGAGCTGAAACTCTCTGCGGTGGTGCACCGACCAGTCTCGATACGCCCACGATGTCGCGATCAGGCGATCCCGGTGCGCACTGATCGGGTGCGCGTCGCGCGCGGCCTCCAGCGCGTCGGCCAGCCCGTTGTGACCGTCCTCGACCAGTTCGGCGATCAGATGGTCCCTGCTGGCGAAGTAGTGGTAGAGCGACTGAACGCTCAGTCCCATGTCACGCGCGATGGCGCGCAATGACAGCGCCTCCGGTCCGTCGCTGGCCAGGCGCCCGAGCGCGGTGTCCTTGATCTCCTGAACGACGGCCGCGCGACGGCGGTCCCGGTAGCTGAGCACGACTCAGATTAACACTGTCAGAAGAGCTTGACGGTGCTCAGCCGCGCAGCCTAAGTTGACGACTGTCTGGGTTTTCGAACATTGTCAGGGAGATGCAGCGATGTCGGTTATCACCCTTGCGGTGCACCGGTCGAGGCACTGGCACCGGCCACTGATGATCTTCGTCGGGCTGATGGCGGTATTGACGGCGGCCGCTGCGCTAGGCGTGCTGATGGACGATCGGGTCCTGGGCGGGGCGCCGATCTGGCTCAAGCCGTTCAAGTTCGCGGTGTCGTTCGTCATCTACGGCGCCACCATCGCTTGGATCATCTCCCGGCTGCCCGATCGGCGCCGCTGGGCGTGGATTCTGGGCACGATCATCGCGATCGCCGCCGTGATGGAGATGGTGATCATCGTCGGGCAGGCCGCGCGGGGAACGCACAGCCACTTCAACGTCACCTCCGCGCTGAATGCCGCCCTGTGGTCCACCATGGGTTTCGCCATCGTGGTTCTCTGGCTGGCTACGTTGGTGATCGCGGCCTTCGCCGCCCGACGCCAGTTCGGCGACCGGCCGTTCACCCTGGCCATCCGGTTCGGGTTGCTGGTCGCGCTGATCGGAATGGCGCTGGGCTTCCTGATGACCGCGCCGACGACCGATCAGCTCCAGGCG
>JBGSWT010000249.1:0-2987 GCA_041751815.1 Pseudonocardiaceae bacterium | reverse complement strand
GCCGCGGTCAACGCCGACGTCAAGGGCGTAGCCGCGGATGCCGAGTACGCGCTGGAACGCGCGGTGCTGGCGCTGTGCGCTGCCCGGCGCCGCTAGCCCTGAAGCTGGCCGGCTTTCTGGGCCATCGCCGATTTGCGGTTCGCCGCCTGGTTGCGGTGGATGACGCCCTTGCTCACAGCCTTGTCCAGCTGCCGGCTGGCCGTCTGAAGCTCACCCAGCGCCCGGTCCTTCTCGCCAGCCGCGGCGGCCTCACGAAACCGGCGGACCGCAGTCTTGAGCGACGACTTGATGGACTTGTTGCGCACCCGCGCCTTCTCGTTGGTCTGGATGCGCTTCAGCTGGGACTTGATGTTGGCCACGCGTCTACCTTCGATCTCGCATTCGGGAGGGGTGCCTTGGCGCGGCACGGTGAATCAGCCTAACAGCCGACGTAACGGCCCCCGGAGAAGCCCCCAGACGAAGCTCCGGCCTGGAGTCCAGGTAGGACAGGGTGATGGAAGTACTCAGCAGCCGCATCCTTGTCCACCCGCGGGACCGCGAGCACGTCACAGCATTTTACCGTGACGTGCTGGGGCTCGCCGTCCACCGCGAGTTCCCCGGTGGCACGGTCTTCGTCCTCGGCGGCGGCTTCCTCGAGGTATCGGGGGAGTCCGCTGCGGACCCGAGCGCGGCAACCGCGGTGTGGTTGCAGGTCCGGGACCTGGCGGCGACGGCAGCCGAGCTCATCCAGCGGGGGGTTCAGGTGCTCCGAGAACCGCGTCGTGAACCGTGGGGGCTCGACGAAATGTGGATCGCCGACCCGGACGGGCTGCGGCTGGTGCTCGTCGAGGTGCCCGCTGATCATCCGCTGCGCGTTGACCAGCGGTCGGTGAGCACTTAGAAGGTCCGGTAGGGCAGGAACTTCCCGTCGAGTATCAACCGCACCCGGTCGCCTTGGGGGTCTTGGCGGCGTTCCAATGACAGCTCGAAGTCGATGGCGCTCATGATGCCGTCGCCGAACTCCTCGCGGATCAGCTCGGCCAGCGTGGCGCCGTACACCTGGACCATCTCCTGCAGCCGGTAGACCACCGGTTCGGTGGTGTCGACGATGTCCGAGCCGCGCACCGGCGGTAATTGCAGGGCCGTGACGACATCGTCGTCCAGCTTCAGCAGACGCCCCACAGTTCGCGCCTGTTCGGCGTCCAGTGGTTGCTGGCCCAGGACCGCCGACGTGCTCCACACCAGCGACCGGTCCAGAGCCTCCGCGATGGTCGTCCACGCCACCTCGAGACGGTGCTTGGCGGCCAGCGCGGCCGCCGCGGCTTCCCGGCGTCCAAGCGTGGGCAGGGGAACGATCGTCACGGTGGGTCTCCTCCCGATGGGTGCTCCTCTCCCGATCATCCCGGTTGACCTGGTCGGCGTCATGCTGCCCGTAGCGAACAGCGGCAGTCAGGGCCGGAAGGCGAGCAGCAGCAGCTTGGGTTCGTTGCGCTGCCTCCCTGAAGAGCGGCCCGCCGACGGCCATATCGCAGGGCATTCGCCGTGACGTGGGACCATGACGTGATCCCCCTAACCATTGAGGACTGCTGAGTGCCCACGTTCGCCGACAAGACGTTCACCCCTCCCGAACTGATCCGTAACTTCTGCGTCATCGCGCACATCGACCACGGCAAGTCCACCCTGGCCGACCGCATGCTGCAGTTCACCGGCGTGCTCGATGCGCGCAACTACCGCGCGCAATACCTGGACCGGATGGACATCGAGCGTGAGCGTGGCATCACCATCAAGGCGCAGAACGTGCGGCTGCCGTGGAAGGTGGATGGGGTCGATCATGTGTTGCACCTGATCGACACTCCCGGCCATGTCGACTTCACCTATGAGGTGTCCCGGGCGTTGGAGGCTTGCGAGGGCGCCGTGCTGCTGGTGGACGCCGCACAGGGCATCGAAGCCCAGACGCTGGCTAACCTGTACCTGGCGCTGGAGAAGGATCTGCGGATCATCCCGGTGCTCAACAAGATCGATCTCCCGGCGGCCGAGCCAGACCGCTACGCCGCGGAGCTGGCGCACATCCTCGGTTGCCAGCCCGACGACGTGCTGCGGGTCAGCGCGAAGACCGGGCAGGGCGTGCGGGAGTTGCTCGACGTGGTGGTCAAGCAGGTCCCGGCTCCGGTGGGTGACAGCGCCGCGCCGGTCAGGGCGATGATTTTCGACTCGGTCTATGACTCCTACCGGGGCGTGGTCACCTACATCCGGGTGATGGACGGCCGGATCACTCCGCGGGATCGGATCCGGATGATGGCCACCAACACCACCCATGAGCTGCTCGAGGTCGGCATCATCTCGCCCGATCAGAAGCCGTGTGACGGTCTGGGCGTTGGCGAGGTCGGCTACCTCATGACCGGGGTCAAGGACGTCCGGCAGTCCCGGGTCGGGGACACCGTCACCAGCGAGCGCAAGGGTGCCACCGAGGCACTGCCCGGCTACCGCACCCCCAAGCCGATGGTGTTCGCCGGGCTGTACCCGATGGACGGTTCGGACTACCCGGAGCTGCGCGACGCGCTGGACAAGCTGCGGCTCAACGACGCCGCGCTGAGCTACGAGCCGGAGACCTCGGCTGCGCTGGGCTTCGGCTTCCGCTGCGGGTTCCTCGGCCTGCTGCACCTGGAGATCACCAGGGACCGGATGCAGCGCGAGTTCGGCCTCGACCTCATCTCCACCGCGCCCAACGTGGTCTACCGGGTGGTGCGCGACGACGCCACCGAGCAGACCGTCACCAACCCCGCGGACTGGCCCGACGGCAAGGTTGCCGAGGTGCACGAGCCGGTGGTCCGCTGCACCGTCATCGCCCCGTCGGAGTTCGTCGGCACGATCATGGAACTCTGCCAGAGCCGCCGCGGCACCCTGTTGGGGATGGACTACCTGTCGGAGTCGAGGGTGGAGATGCGCTACACCCTGCCGATGGCCGAGATCATGTTCGACTTCTTCGACGCGCTGAAGTCCCGCACCCG
>JBGSWT010000248.1:0-1638 GCA_041751815.1 Pseudonocardiaceae bacterium | reverse complement strand
CGGACCAGCAGCGGCGCCGACCCGATGATCGAGCCGCCGAGCCACGCCCAGGTCTCCCGTTGGTCGGCACCGACCGGGCCGACCAGCGGGACGGACAGCACAGCGGCTGCTGCGAAACCGGCCACCAGCCGGCGCCGAGTCACCTCGGACAACCACGGTGTGACCACCGCATACAGCGCGCCTGCCTGGGCGGCCACGAAGGCGAGGATGCCGAGCACCCCGAGCACGACCCACAACGCGCTGCGCTCGAACAGCAAGCCGATTCCCGGCATGATCAAGCTGGTGAGCAAAGCGGTACCCAGCGCGGCCAGAGTTGCGATCCGGGCCCGGCGCAGCTGCGGATCGGACCCGGGTACCTCGAGGTCGGCCGCCACCCGCACCATGCTAGGTGTACTCGCTTCGGCGATAGAGCATGGCGATGACCATGGCCGGGAGCATCAGCATGTGCCCAGCGACGAGCAGTGTGTCACCGGACAACGCACCCGCCCACAACGGTACAAAGGACGATGAAGGGAAGGACCATCGCGGTGGCCATCTCGGCGATGCTGATCCAGCTGTGTTTGCGGTAACGCATCCACAGCGACATTGCAATGGTCATGTCGGCGGCCATCGCCAGCGCGTGCAGTTCAGGACGATCGAACAGGTCGGACCATCCGAGAGGGGCGATGATCAGTGCCCGGATTGGTCCCAGGATCATCATCCCCGCCACCATCGCTATGACCATTTCCAGGAAATGCCGGATGAAATGGAGAAACTGCGCTCGGCGGAATGTCGCGGGTACGTCGGGGTGAATTTTCGTCATGACGGGTCGTCTCCGATCAGTTCTTGGGCTACAACGTGGCCGCGACGAGGAGGGCGGCGCCGCCCAGGAGGTCGATCATGAAGCAGGACTCCACCCACCACCGAGGAACAACCCGGTTCGCGCGGTGGTGGGTGAGGTCGGGGTGGTGGGCGATATCCCAGATGGCGTGGCCGAACCATCCGGCGGCCACCACGTAGTGGCCCACGGCCGGATCCAGGAACAGGACGAGCAAGGCGAGCGTGCCGAAGCCGAACAGCCCGGCGGTTTGCAGCGTCAGGACGCCTGGTTGTCGTAGCTGCCCGCGGGCGGCACCCAAGATCAGGTACGCGAGCGCGAAAACAGGCAGAATCCAGGTCGTGCGGTCGGAAGGCGACCACGGCTGCATGTCGAGGAGACCGGCGACGCCCAGCGCGAGCCCAGCGAGTCCGGGCCACCACCGCCGCACGAAGCGAACCCACCCGGACGATGCTGTTTCTGCGTTCAGATGCCGAGAACCACAGATATCAATGTCGATCGCTGTGTGTGTCATGAACCCAGCCTGCGGGCGGCGCTGCGCAAGCCCCACCCTCGTCCTGTCACCAACAGACCATGCAGAGTGCATGGTTGCGCCATGCACCAAATCGCACCGCTCGCTCAGCATTCAGCGGGCTCAGCGGGGTTATCGGAGTGCTGATTACCCCGCTGAGCCCGCTAAATGCGGTTAGCTGGCGGGCTCGTCGCGCAGGGTGATCGCGTCGGTGGGGCAGATCTCGACGCATTCGCCGCAGGAGGTGCAGCGGGTGGCGACGACCACCGGGCGCTGCGGGGCAGGGCGCAGGGCGCGTTCCGGGCAGGTG
>JBGSWT010000247.1:0-2701 GCA_041751815.1 Pseudonocardiaceae bacterium | reverse complement strand
ACCTGGTCGGGAAGTAACCGGGCGCGGTCCAAGCGGTCCCAGCCCTCGCCTGCCAGCGCCGCATTGATCAACACGGCCGCCTCGGCAGGGCGGCCGCGTAGCAGCTCCAGCCGGGCCAGGCCGGGCAGCGGGCTGGCCCCCAACTCCCCGGCCTTGGCGAAGGCCTCTTCGGCACTGCCGAAATCACCGATCCGCAACCGGATCTCACCGATGTTGGCGAAGGCGAGGCCCGCATGGCTCGGATCAAAGTATTGCGTGCTTACGCTGGCTCGGTGGGCCATCTGCTCGGCAACTGCCCACGCGCCGCTGCGGATCATGATCTCGATGCGGTGGGTCTCACAGTCGCCGGGGAAGCTGTTCAGCCCCGTGCGCACGAAGCAGTCCTCGATGGCCTCGGTCCACTCGTGGGCACGGCGGTAATCGCCTAGCTCGTAGCAGGTGCGGATGACCTGACAGAAGATCTGTACGGTGGCAAGCTGGGAAAGTTCCCCGCTGACGGCCATCGCCATACCCTCATCATGCAGGGCCAATCCCTCCTTGACCTGCCCGCGGCGGATCAGCACCCCGCCCTGGAACACCATCCCGAGGGCCTGCAACTCGGCGACGCAGTGTCGTACGCCCATCTCATAGGTCGAGCGTGCGGCAGCCAGGCACTTCTCATGGTCATCCATCCTCAGCGCGACGAGGGTTGCCCCCCAGGACAGGTACCCGTGCTCAGCGCAATCGGGCTCGGCCTCAAGCAGCCGCTGCGCGCGCTGGAACCAGCCGTTGGCCACCGCGAACTGCAGCAGGCCTGCGTGCTGTATCGCGAGTATGACTGCGGTCACTGCTGCTCGGCGGTGGTCTCCGGCCTGCAGGTAGGCGTGGTGTGCCCGTTGCCGCGCCGGCAGTGCCTCCCGGTAACGCCCCAACCAGTAGGCCGCCTCGGCCAGACCATCAAGGTCGTCCGCGTTCAGCGGGGCCGCCCGGTTCGCACCGGACAGCAGGTCGAAGGCGCGCTGCCAGTCGTGTGCCGCCAGCGCAGCGTGGGCCTCCGGCAACTGGTGCTCCGTGGCGGGGATCACCGCAGGGACGGAGGTTCTGCGCCCGGGTTGCGGTTGCGGCGGTCGCCAGTCCAGATCGGGACGCTGGGCGAGCACAGCCTCGTGTAGCCGGACCAGTTCAGGGCTCGGGTCGATGCCGAGTAACTCGGCGAGCTGCTCGCGCAGCCGCGCGTAGGTTCCCAGCGCCTCAGCCTGCCGCCCGCAGCGGTACAGCGCCCGGATGAGCTGGGACCACAGCCGCTCGCGCAGCGGATGCTCAGTCACCGCCCGGCTCAGTTCAGCGCACAGCGCCACGTGCCTGCCCAACGCGAGCTCGGCGTCAACACAGTCCTCCAGCACGGAAAGGCGAAGCTCGGTCAACCGGGTGATCTCGGCCTGAGCGAAAAGCTCGAAGCCGAACTCGGCCAGCGGCTCACCACGCCACAACCCCAGCGCGGCGCGCAGTGTTTCGGCCGCCTGCTTCGGGTCGGAAGGCAGCGCGTCGTGACCCTCGCGGGCCAACCGCTCGAAGCGAACGGCATCGATCGACTCGGGTGCGACGGCCAGTACATAGCCTTGACCGCGGGTGCGCAGCACGCCGTCACGGGCTCGCGGCGGGCGATCGGGCTCGAGCGCTCGCCGCAAGTGGGAAACGTGGATTTGCAACGTGTTCGCAGCGGTGGCAGGTGGTCCGGCCCCCCAGAGCACTTCGATCAGCCGGTCGGTTGAGACCACCTCGTTGGCGTGTACGACGAGCATGGCCAGCAGTAGCCGCTCCTTGGCGCTGGACACCTCGATCTGGTGGTGCTGCTCCAGCACCTCCAGCGGTCCGAGAACCGCGAACTCCACCAGTGCCTCCAGACCCCGTTCCAGTGGCGCTTCAGTTGTTCTTCAGTGGCCCGATGCATGCTGTCCACTCAATGCGCCGACGCGGGGGGACAGCAGCGGCCGAAGCCTATCCTCCCCGACGCCAGCACCGGTCGGTGCCCGGGCGAGGGGTACGCGCAGGAAAAGGAGGTGCCGTGATCCTGGAGGACCGTGAGCTGCTGGCTGAGTTGGCACGGCTCAACTCCGACGTGGCCCCGTTTGCCATGCGGATCATTGACGGCACCGTCACGGCTGACGAGCAGCGCGAATTTGCCGACCGCCTGGAGACGCTGAGCCGACGGTTCCATGCGCGGGCTACTGGCACCACGCTTGTGAATGAGGACGACACCACCGACTCAAACCGGAATGGCCGAATGACATATTCTCCGACGCAGTGACAGCGACTCCAGTGAGGCTTCGGCTGTTCTTGAGTCATCACGTCCATGCTGCTGGTCTCAGCTTCGCCAACAGTCGCTGTCCGTGCGAGGGACCGGCGACAGGTACCCGCCGACAAGGGGGCGGCGGGTACCTGTCGCCCCTTTCCACCATGAGGTTGATCGCCCGCCGTTGACGTAGTGCGTTCCCACAATGGCGGTGTGGCCGCTACGCGAGTAAAACCCAAACCGGAACGTCGAGCTCTGTGACGTCAGGCGTTGGGGGGCCGCGGATGCGTGCACGTCGATCCAGCATCGCCCTTGTCATGGGGCTGCTGCTGGGAGCAGGCCTGATCACCGCGGGCGCGGCTCCCGCGCGGGCCGCGCCGCAGCTGCACCCGGACGCCAAGACGCCGGTGGCGCAGGGCTACGACGGAG
>JBGSWT010000246.1:0-2848 GCA_041751815.1 Pseudonocardiaceae bacterium | reverse complement strand
GATCGGCCGCAATGTGCTGGACCTGGCCCGCCGGGCGCCCGCCGCGCAAGCTGGGCGCACCCAGGCCACGTCGGTCACCGCGGAGGCGGCCAGAGTGTGGTCGGATTAGCTCTCGGCGCTGCCACCATCTTGTTCGGCGAGGAACTGCTCGAGCTCCGCGGCGATCTCGTCGCCGGTGGGCAACGGCCCGGCATCGCTGGGCAGCAGCGGGCGTTGATCAAGCCCGCCGGTGATGGCGTCAAACCGCGCCTCCAGGCCGGCTACCACCGACATGCTTTCCTGGGAGCCGGCGACCTGTTCGTCCACTTCGGCCAGGACCCGTAGTGCCGCTGGGCGCAGCGCCTCCACTGGCAGGTTCAGCCCGCTGCTGCGGGACAAATGCTCCAACAGCCCGCGGGCGGACTCCGGGTACTCGATGCGAGCCAGGTAGTGCGGTACGTGCACGACGAAACCCATCGCGTCGTGCCCCGCTTGGCCCAGCTTCAGCTCCATCAGCGCACCGGCGTGGCCGGGGATCTCCATGGCGCCGAACCACGGTTGGTAGTCGGAGATCAACTCGCGTCGCGTGGCGTGCGCAGTGACCGTGACGGGACGAGTATGCGGGACGGCCATCGGCACTGCGCCCAGGCCAACCGTCAGGCCTACACCGAAGCGCTCGACCAGCTCGCGGACCGCGTCGGTGAAGCGCTCCCACTGCAGATCCGGCTCCGGGCCGGCAAGTAGCAAGAACGTGGTACCTGCGCTGTCACGCACCTCGTGCAACACCAACTCCGGCTGTTCATAGCTCTCCCAACGGTCCCCGTCGAAGACCATCGTCGGTCGGCGAGAGCGGTAGTCCAGTAGTTGGTCGACGTCGAATGTGGCGAGCACACGGTGCTCCAGATTCGACAGCAGATGTGTCACTGCCACCTGACCGGCTTGACCGGCGTCGACGAATCCGGTCAGGGCGTGTACCAGTACCGTGCCCGTCGGAGCCGACGGCTCCGCGTCGATTCGGTACAGGTCGGCGGTCACTTGCTGCCACCTCGCTTCGGCTCGGTTGGCCCTCATCGTGCAGGGCGTGCAGCTGATACAACGCGGCACCGCGTTGAATCCATCCCGTCCGCAGCAGCGCACCGCTGTGCACTCCGCGCCACAGCGGGGAGCGCACTGTGCCACCCTTTAGTGGTAACGACTATCGTTTACGATCTGGTCAACCACGTTGAGAGGAGATCGGAGCACAGTGCGCATTGCCTTCGTCGGCAAGGGTGGCAGCGGTAAGACCACGTTGTCGGCCCTGTTCACCCGCTACCTTGCCGAGCTCGGCCGGCCCGTGCTGGCCGTTGACGCCGACATCAACCAGCACCTCGGCGAGGCGCTGGGCTTAGAGGATGACCAGGTTCCACCGTTGGGCGCGCAGCTGCCCTGGATCAAGGAGCACCTGCGCGGCAGCAACCCACGGATCACGTCGGCCGATTCGATGATCAAGACAACACCGCCCGGCCGCGGTTCCCGGATGCTCCGTTTGGATCCGGATGAGGAGCTGCACCGCCGCTTTAGCCGTCCCGTCGGCGGTGCACAGCTGATGGTCACCGGGGAGTTCGAGCCCGAGGACATCGGGGTGAGCTGCTACCACTCCAAGACCGGCGCACTGGAGCTGTACCTCAATCACCTGATGGACGGGTCCGGCGAGTACGTGGTGGTCGACATGACCGCGGGAGCCGATGTGTTGGCGTCCGGGCTGTTCACCCGTTTCGACCTTGTCGTCCTGGTCAGCGAACCGACCCGACGGGGGGTTCGGGTGTACCGCCAGCTCCGGCAGCACGTCGAGGGTCACGGGGTCCGGCTGCGAGTGGTCGGCAACAAGGCGGCCGCCGAGGATGACATCACCTGGTTGCGTGGTGAGCTCGGTACCGCCCTGCTGGCGACGGTGGGCCAGTCAGCGTGGGTGCGGGCCGCGGAACAGGGGCGTGCTCCGGCCTTCGATGCGTTGGAGCCTGAGGTGCGACACGCGCTGGATGCGGTGCTCGCCGAGCTCGACGCTGTACAGCGGGACTGGACGGCATATCACCGCGACACCGTGCACTTCCACCTACGCAATGCGAGAGCCTGGGCGAACCAATCGGCGGGTCGGGACCTCGCCGAGCAGGTGGACCCGGACTTCCTCCCAGCTGTTTGTTCGTGAGTCACCGATCGAGGAGGACCGATGTCACTAGACGTGCCAACCACGATGATCGAAGCAGCGCAGCGCGGCGAGCTCGATGATGCGGCGTTTGTGACCGTTGTCCGGGATTCGCTGCCCTACGCCTGGCAGGTAATTTCTCAGGTCGTCGGCGATCTCACGCTCAACGCCGGCTCGGAGTTCGCCGATCACGCGGTTCCGCCGCCGGACGAGGCAGCTCGGGGACAGCTGCTACGGGCGCTGGCCAGCGACGCCATTCGAGGTGCCTTGCAGCGCCACTTCGGCGTGCAACTGGCCTTCCAGAACTGCCACCGGGTGGCGGCGTTTCGTCCTGAGGCGGTCACCGGCGAGGCCTACCGGCGGTTTGTCTCCTCCCGTGATCAGGTGCTGAACCAGACACCGGAGCTTCGAGACTGCTGAGCGGCTCAGCCGGCAGTCTCGCCGGTGGTCGCAAGATCGATTTCACACTTGCCGTCCCAGGCGGGCAGGCTTTCCGCATGCCGCTGGTACCGCGACACCTCGTCCCCTTCCTTGCCGCCGTACTGCGCAGTCCGGCCACCGTGGGCGCCGTGGCGCCGAGCTCCTCGCATCTGGCGGCTCGGCTGGCCGCTGTGGTGCCCAGGGTCGGGGAGCCGGTGGTGGTCGAGCTCGGGCCTGGTACCGGCTCGGTCACCACCGCTATCGAGC
>JBGSWT010000245.1:0-2441 GCA_041751815.1 Pseudonocardiaceae bacterium | reverse complement strand
CCGGCAGCGGTGTGATACCGGCCTATTCCAACCGCGAGCCGTCGCTGAAGGATCAGGCCGTTGACCGCGCGTGGGGTTTACTTCCCCAGCTTGCGACGCTGGACCCGGGTCTTACGCAGCAACTTGCGGTGCTTCTTCTTGGACATACGCTTGCGGCGCTTCTTGATCACCGAACCCATACTCGGCCTCCTCGCTGATTGTGAATGCTAGGAAACGCCCGGCAGCGAGCGCCGCGGGCGTTGACGGCTACCCAGACTACTCGGGCTGGTATCGGCGGTATGCAACCGCCCAGGTCTCGCCGCTTCGACCCTGCGAGCAGGTCTCAGCGTCAATGCTTCGACCCTGCGAGCAGGTCTCAGCCAGCATCGAAGTAGGCGTTCTCAAGGTATCCGTGCACCGCTTCCTCCGGCACCCGGAAGGAACGCCCAACCCGCACCGCGGGCAACTCGCCGGCGTGCACCAGCCGGTAGACAGTCATCTTGGATACGCGCATCATCGCGGCCACCTCGGCAACCGTGAGGAATTGCACCTTGCTTGGTACGGCTTGCTCGTTCGTCGGCATGCGTCATCGCGTCCTCACCACGTCACGCCCTGCTGGGCTTCCCCTCCCGAGGTCCGTGACGCTCATGTTCTGATGAGAGTAGCGGGACAGGTGGTGCTCGTGCGACTGCCATCGGTGCTGGTGGACATCAGTTCTGGTGAGCGAGTCCGAGTTCGACTGACCGCTCCCTGGCTGCCTCGATGGCGGACAACAACGCGGCCCGCACGCCGTGGCGCTCCAACTCCCGGATCGCCATGATCGTTGTTCCACCAGGAGAGGTCACCGCCTCCCGCAGCAGCACCGGATGTTCGCCGGTGTCGCGCAGCATCCGGGCCGCGCCGACCGCCGACTGGGTGATCAGCTCGGTCACCATCGGCCTGGGCAGCCCGAGGAGAATCCCCGCGTCGATCATCGCCTCGACCAGATAGAAGAAGTAGGCCGGGCCCGACCCGGAAAGCGCGGTGACGGCGTCCTGCTGGCTTTCCGGCACCCGGACGACCCTGCCTACGCTGCCGAGTAATTCCTCGGTCAGTTCCAGGTGTTCATCGGTGGCGAAGTGGCCTGCGGATACCGCACTCATCGCCTCACCGACCAGCATCGGAGTGTTGGACATGACCCGGACGACCGGCACACCCTCAGGAAGCCGACGCTGGTAGAGCGTGGTGGGCAGTCCTGCGCACAAACTCACCACCAGGGTGCTCGGGCCGATCAACCCGGCGAGCTCGGCCAGTAGCGGGTCGATGTCTTGCGGCTTCACCGCGATGATCAGGACGTCGGCCTTGCGCGCGGCGGTGGCGGTGTCGACCGCGCGTACCCGGTAGGTCTCCTCGAGCTGCGCAGCCCGTTCGGGGTAGCGCTCGGTAAGCATCAGGTCGTCAGGGCTGCGACCAGCTCTGAGCATTCCGGACAGCAAGGCCTCGCCGATCTTGCCGGCGCCCAGGATGGCAATCGTGGTCATGGCCGCAGGGTGCCACAGCCGCAGGTGACTCAGCTGCTGGATACCACCGCACGCGCAAAGAAGGCGACGTTTGCGGGCCGTTCGGCGAGCCGTCGGGTGAGGTAGGAGTACCACTCCGAGCCGTAGGGTAGATACACCCGGACGGTGTCTGCGCCCGCGGCCAGCCGTCGCTGCTCGGCCGGACGCATTCCGTAGAGCATCTGATACTCGAAGCTGCCCGGTGGGCGCCCGTGCCAGCGGGCCCGCTCACCCACGATGGCGATCAATCGACGGTCGTGGGTGGCGAACATCGGGTAACCCGGTCCCGCGAGCAGGGTGTTGGCGCAGCGCACAAAGCTGCGTGCCACCTCGTGGGCCGTCAGGAATGTCAGTTCGGACGGTCCGACGTAGGCACCCTTACACAGCCGGACCCGGGCGCCGTCGACCGCCAACGCCCGGCAGTCGTCTAGCGTCCGGTGCAGATAGGCCTGTAGCACTGCTCCCGTGGCGGGCCAGGTACGGCGCAGCTGCGCGTGCACTCGCAGGGTGGACTCGGTGAGGGTGTGGTCCTCGGCATCCAAGGTGACGGTGGTGCCCGCGTGCTCGGCGGCAGCGCAGATCCGGGAGGCGTTGCGCAATGCCAGTGCCTCGTCGAGTCGCTGGCCCACTGCGGAGAGCTTGACGCTGACCTCGACCCGGTTGACCAAACCGTGGGCTTTCACCCGATCCAGCAGCTCAAGGTAGGCGTGCACGGTCGATTCCGCACCAGCTGCATCTTCGACGCCCTCGCCCAAGTGATCCAGGGTCACGGCGAGACCGTCGGCCACCAGGGCGGTGGTCGCGGCTACCGCCTGCTCAACGCTCTCCCCGGCCACGAAGCGGCGGACGACGTACCGGCTGACCGGGGCAGTGGCCACCAGCCGCCGGACGGTCGGGTTGCCGGCCGCCGCCAGGATCAGGGAG
>JBGSWT010000244.1:0-1897 GCA_041751815.1 Pseudonocardiaceae bacterium | reverse complement strand
GCCGCGGACGCCTTCGCGCTGCACAAGTTGCGCCGCGCCGGTGACCTGACCGCCCGCGCGGTGGCGCTGCAGGAGATCCACGAATATCTGGGCCTCGACACCGCGCCGCTGCGCATCGAGTGCATCGACGTCAGCCACGTGCAGGGCAACGACGTGGTGGCCTCGCTGGTGGTTTTCGAGGACGGCTTGCCGCGCAAGTCGGACTACCGCCGCTTTGCGATAAAAGACGCAGCCGGCGATGGGCGCTCTGACGATGTGGCGAGCATCGCCGAGGTGGTTCGCCGGCGCTTCGCCCGTTACTTGCAGGAAACTGAGCCGACCGACAGACCCGGCCTGGACCCCGACACCGGGCGTCCCCGCAAGTTCGCCTACCCGCCGAATCTGCTCGTCGTGGACGGTGGTCCGGCGCAGGTGGCTGCCACGGCCGAGGCGCTGTTCGAGCTCGGCGTGACCGATGTGGCGATCGCCGGACTGGCCAAGCGGCTGGAGGAGGTCTGGCTACCCGGCGAGGCCGACCCGGTGATCCTGCCGCGCAACAGCGAGGGCCTGTACCTGCTGCAGCGAGTGCGGGATGAGGCGCACCGGTTCGCGATCAGCTACCACCGGCAGAAGCGGTCGGCGCGGATGACCAGATCCGCGCTCGACGACGTCGCCGGGCTCGGGCAGACTCGGCGCACCGCGCTGCTCAAGCACTTCGGTTCGGTCCGCCGCATCCGGCACGCCAGCGTGGAGGAGCTCACCGAGGTACCCGGCGTCGGTCCAAGCACCGCCAGGGCGGTGCTTGCCGCCCTGGGCACCGAAGAGAAGATAGGCGCCAACGAGAACAACGGAGCGGCGCCATGACCGTGACTCAGGGCGGCATCGAGGTCGCCGTGGTCTCCGGGCTGTCCGGGGCCGGTCGCAGCGCGGCCGCCAAGGTGCTGGAGGATCTGGGCTGGTTCGTGGTGGACAATCTGCCACCCGAGCTGATTGCCACCATGGTCGAGCTCGGCGCGCGCTCACAGGGCGTGGTGACCCGCATCGCGGTGGTCATGGACGTGCGCAGCCGAGCGTTCACTGACGACCTCGCCGCGGTGATCAAGGACCTGGACGCCCGCGGCTACCGGCCCAAAGTGTTGTACCTGGAAGCCACCGACGCGGTGCTGATCCGTCGCTTCGAGCAGGTCCGGCGCAGCCACCCGCTGCAGGCCCACGGTCGGCTGGCCGACGGGATCGAAGCGGAGCGGGCCCTGCTCGCCCCGCTTCGCGACGAAGCTGACCTGGTGCTGGACACCACTGGGCTGTCGGTGCACCAGCTCCGGGCCAAGATCGAGCACGCGTTCGGTGGGGAAGCCAGCACCCGCACCCGGATCACCGTGTTGTCCTTCGGCTACAAGTACGGGCTGCCGATGGATTCCGACCTCGTGATCGATGTGAGGTTCCTGCCCAATCCATTCTGGATTCCGGAATTACGCGAGTTCACGGGGATGGACGCCGACGTCCGCAACTACGTGCTGTCCCAGGACGGCGCCGTGGAGTTCCTGGACCGCTATCTGGAGCTGATGCGGCTGGTCGGCGGTGGGTATCGACGGGAGGGCAAGCGCTACCTCACCATCGCGGTGGGCTGCACCGGTGGTAAACACCGCAGCGTGGTCATGTCCGAGGCACTGGCCGCCAGGCTTGGTCAGGAGGACGGAATCACCGTCAAGGTGGTGCACCGGGACGTGGGACGCGAGTGACCCGGCCGCTGAAAGCCGTCGCGCTGGGCGGTGGCCACGGACTGTATGCCACGCTGCTGGCGTTGCGCGCTATCACCGAGGACGTCACCGCGGTGGTCACGGTCGCAGATGATGGCGGCTCGTCGGGGCGGCTGCGCCGCGAGCTGGGGCTGCTCCCGCCGGGTGACCTGCGGATGGCG
>JBGSWT010000243.1:0-2106 GCA_041751815.1 Pseudonocardiaceae bacterium | reverse complement strand
GTGGTCCGGGCGCGCCTCGTACGAGGTCACGGTGCCGCGTTCGCCGACCGCCCGCAGCAGCGAGCAGGTCAACGCGCCAGAGCCCGCTCCGGCCTCGAGCACCCGCGCACCCGGGAAGATGTCGCCCCACATCAGGATCTGTGCGGCGTCTTTGGGGTAGACCACTTGCGCTCCGCGCGGCATGGACATCACGTAGTCGGGAAGCAGCGGGCGCAACGCGAGGTACTGCGTCCCCGCGGCGGAAGTGACGACGCTGCCCTCGGGCAGATCGATCAGATCGTCGTGGGCCAGTGCACCGCGATGGGTGTGAAACTGCGCGCCGGGCTCCAGCAGCACCGTGTGTCGGCGTCCCTTGGGATCGGTGAGCTGCACCCGATCACCGGGTTGGAACGGTCCGCTGGCTCTGGTCACGGCCGCTCATGGTGGCAGATCGCTGACCGGGTGGGTGCCCAGAGTTGTCAGCGTGCTGGCCTACCCTGCCAAGCCATGACGGAGATTCTGGCGAGCAGCGTCCCAGCCGGTACCCCGGCGCGCCGGCGCCCGGCACTGTCACCGTCTCGGGCGGCTGATTTCAAACAGTGCCCGCTGCTGTACCGGTTCCGAGCTGTCGATCGGCTGCCCGAGACACCGAGCCGGGTGCAGGTACGCGGCACCGTGGTGCACGCCGTGCTGGAGCAGCTGTTCGCGCTGGCTCCGGACCAGCGCGACCCGGAGGCCGGGCGCAATTTGGTCGATCCGGTGTGGCGCGACGTCCTGGCTGGCGGCCCCGAGCTGGCTGAGCTGTTCGCCGGCCCCGGTGACCCTGAGCTCGCCGAATGGCTCGACTCGGCACGTGCGCTCGTCGAGGCCTACTTCGCGCTGGAGGACCCTCGGCTGGTTGCGCCCGAGGCCTGCGAGCTGCTGGTGGAGGCGGAGCTGCCGACACCCGGAGGCGAGGCGTTGCTGCTGCGCGGATACATCGACCGGCTCGACGTCGCCCCTACCGGGGAGATCCGGGTGGTGGACTACAAGTCCGGCACCGCACCGCGGGAGGTCTTCGAGGCCAAGGCGCTGTTTCAGATGAAGTTCTACGCCCTGGTTTTGCTGCGTATCCGCGGCGTGGTGCCGCGCCAACTGAGGCTGATGTACCTCGCTGACCGCCAGTCGTTGAGCTACCACCCTGATGAGGAGGAGCTGGTTCGCTTCGAACGCACCCTCGGCGCGATCTGGTCAGCGATCCTGCGAGCCGCGCACAACGGTGACTTCCGGCCCAACCCCAGCCGGATGTGTGACTGGTGCGACCACAAGCCGCGCTGCCCAGCGTTCGGCGGCACCCCACCCCCCTACCCGGGATGGCCGGATCCGACCGGCGCGGGCACCGAGACCGCCCGCGACCGTGCGGACTAGTGCCGGCCCACTGGATCATGGGACGCCCTGTGGCCACCTCGGCCCCGATAATCCGTAGGTTTGCGACATGGCGACCACATCGGCACTGATCCCGACCAGGTTGTTCGACCTGCGGCAGGTTGATGTGGAACTCGCGCTAGTTCGGGTCGAGCGGGCGCTGGACACGCGGTTGGACCGCGGCGCCGCGGTGCGCAAACGTCGGTCGGTCGGCGCCCGGACCGACCGTGGTACCTGGGTGCGGATCGAGGCACGGCGGCCGGAGAAGATCGGCGGGCAGGGGTGGAATGGAACCGAGTGCGCGGCCACGCTGGCCGGGGTGAGTCGGCCGCGTTGGCATGCGGGAGTGTCCTGGGCCGACCCAGAGGCCGGGTTCATGTGGCGGGCCGATGAGACCGACCTGGTGCCCGACGCGCCGATCAAACCGACCGGCCCACTGCGGGTCGCGCCTGAGCTGACCGACGGCTGGTGGACCACCCTGGACGGTTCCCTCACTGCGCTTGCCGGGCACGCCACCACGCGGGTCGCGACACCGGACACCGTGGCGATCACCCAGGAGCACCTCACTGGAGCGCTCACGACGGCGTTCCCGGCGCTGTCGGCCGCCGACACGGCCGTCGAGGAGTGGTGCACCGCACACGCGGATCTGAGCTGGGCGAACCTCACTGCCCCTCGCTGCTGGGTACTGGACTGGGAGGACTGGGGCCACGCCCCCCGGGGGCT
>JBGSWT010000242.1:0-1793 GCA_041751815.1 Pseudonocardiaceae bacterium | reverse complement strand
ATCCTGGACAGACCACGCCCCCCGCGGGCACGCTGAACGCCCGGTGCGGTCCCGGTGCACCGCAGCGGGCACATTCGGTCAGCGCGGGAGCCCAACCGGCAGTGGTCATCGCGCGCAACAGGAAAGCGTCGAGCACCAGCGGGGGTTGCCGCTGCCCATCAGACAGCGCGCGCAGGGCTCCTATGACCAGCAGGTACAGCCGCAGTACCGGCTCCCCCTCGGCACCGGCCAGTCGCTCGGCGGTCTCCAGCACTGCGCACCCGGTGGTGTAACGGCCGTAGTCGCCGACCAGCCGGGAACCGAAGCCGTCGACCGTCTCGACCTGGGTGACGATGTCCAGCGTCCGCCCGCGGTAGAACTGCACATCGACGTGCCCGAACGGTTCCAGCCGCGCACCGAACTTCGATGAGGTTCGCCGCACACCCTTAGCCACCGCGCGCACCCGCCCGTGCCGGCGGGTCAGCAGCGTGACGATGCGGTCGGCCTCGCCCAGCTTCTGCACCCGCAGCACCACCCCGGTGTCGCGGTAGAGGTTCACCCACTCATCGTCGCACCATCATGCCGCCGCGGGACGCGGCGCGCGGACAGCGACAAGCATCCATATCGCAGGCCAGGGGGCGCGCAGACTGCGACAAGCATCCATATCGCGGACGAGCGCGACGATTAGAAACCGAGGCGACGTAGCTGCTTGGGGTCGCGCTGCCAGTCCTTGGCGATCTTCACTCGCAGGTCGAGGTACACCGAGGTGCCCAACAGAGCCTCGATCTGCCGGCGCGCGCGGCTGCCGACCTCCTTGAGCCGCTGGCCGCCCCGCCCGATCACGATCGCCTTCTGGCTGTCCCGCTCGACGTAGAGGTTCACGTAGACATCAATCAGGTCCGCCCGGCCCTCCCGCGGGATCATTTCCTCCACCATGACGGCCAGCGAATGCGGCAGTTCATCGCGCACCCCCTCCAGGGCCGCCTCCCGCACCAGCTCTGCCACCAAGGTCTGCTCCGGTTCGTCGGTGAGCTCCCCACCCGGGTACAGCGGCGGGGACTCCGGCATCCGGGCCAGCAGCAGGTCGGCGAGCAATCCCACCTGGAAACCGTCGACCGCGGATACCGGCACCAGCTCGGCGAACTCGTCGAAGCCGGCTGACCGGGCCAGGTCGGCCAGCCCGGCGAGCTGCTCGGCGACCCGCTGCGGGCTCACCAGATCGGTCTTGGTCACGATGCCGAACACCGGGGTGCGCCGGGCCAGCGCAGCCAGCTCACCAGCGATGAACCGGTCCCCGGGCCCGATCGCGGAGTCGGCGGGCACGCAGAACCCGATCACGTCCACCTCTGACCACGTCGCGCGCACCAGGCTGTTGAGCCGTTGACCGAGCAGGGTGCGTGGCCGGTGCAGGCCGGGCGTATCCACCAGGATGAGCTGCCCGTCGGGCTGGTGCACGATTCCCCGGATGGTGTGGCGAGTGGTCTGCGGCCGGCTTGAGGTGATCGCCACCTTGTGGCCCACCAACGAGTTGGTCAACGTCGACTTGCCGACATTGGGCCGACCGACCAGGCAGGCGAAACCGGCCCGGAAGGGCGTCCGGGCAGCCGGCCCTTCGATATCGCCAGCCATGTCCCCAGACACGTTCCCAGTCATGTTTCCAGCCACCTCTAACCTGCCGCGCGCAGCACGTCGGTGAGCGCGCCGCGCTGGTCAGCCAGCAGCACCGCGGCCTTCGGCCCCAGCTCGCGGACCGCGTCCAGCGAGGCAGGGTCCACCGACCCCGACCCGGACACCACCGCGGCCGCCTCCAGGCC
>JBGSWT010000241.1:0-1578 GCA_041751815.1 Pseudonocardiaceae bacterium | reverse complement strand
TAGTCGGCGGTCTCGGTCGCCTGCATACCGGCAAGGGTGTAGCGGACCGATATCCGCTGGTCCAGGGCGGCCAGCACCCCGAGACGTAGGCGTTGACGCAGGGTGGGTTGACCGATCAGCACGGCCGCGAACGGCGCCCCGGAATCCATTTCATGATTCGTCAACATGCGCACGGCTTCCATCTGCTGGTTATCCAGGAGGTGGGCTTCGTCGATGAGCACCACGGGGCTTCGACCCCTTTCAGCGTGTTCGGCGGCGAGCGCGTCGGCGGCCTGGGGGACGAGGGTGGCGCCGTAGAAACTGGGCACTTGCCCGAGCGCGGAGACGATGTGGTGCAGCATGCCCCGGACCCCGACTGAGGGATTGGGCAGGTAAATGACCACATGCCGGGAGGGGTCCAGGGCAGCGGTCGCGGCGCGGACGGCCACGGTTTTGCCGGCACCGACCTCACCGGTGATCACTCCCAGGGCGTGTAACCGCGCGGAATTTCGTCTGATGCACGATGTGGTGCTGGCCCGGTGCTGCGCAGCTGATCGGGACGGCGCCTCCCGCTGATGACTTATTGAGCCTCTGACTAGCTGATTTGCCGCCGCCGTGTCTTCTGATGCAAGATTCGCGCGTCGTGCGGCGAGAGGGGCGTGGTGGCGGGCGAGGTCGATGAGCCGCGGGGTTCAGCCCGGTTGGAGCTGGCTAGCGGGGTCAGGCTGCTGCATGAGGATGACGCTGTAGTGGAGGCGATGTTGGAGGGGTGGGCGAAGCAGCAGCTTGGTGGGCGTGGCCTTGCTCCGAAGACGGTAGAACGTCGGCGGGTCGTGGTGCGTCAGTTTCTGGATTTCACCAACGAGTACCCCTGGAACTGGACCGCTGCTCACCTCGATGAGTGGTCGGCCGACCTGGTTGGTGCGCGAGGTCGCGCGAAGTCCACAATGCGGAATTTTCACGACGCCATTCGCTCGTTCGAGAGTTACATTCTCTCGCCGCATTATGGGTGGGTTCAGGAGTGCGAGGCCCGTTTCGGAACGTATCCGGTGCGGATCTGCTTTGAGTCGAACACCACCGCGCATCGTAGCTATTCAGCTGGGGCCAGTGTGATGGTTGGGGCCGGTGCGGCGTGTTGCCTTGATCTTGAGGATCGGCCGGGCAGGGTGGCACCGTGCCGGATGCGCCGACCTACGAGCAGCTGCTGGCCCACGTCGTGGAGCTGGAGCGGGTGATCGTGGCTCAGGCGGATCGGATCGCTGAGCTGGAGCGGAAGGTCGGGGCGGATTCCTCGAACTCCTCGCGTCCTCCGTCCTTGGATGCGCCGTGGGCGAAGAAGCCCGCGCCGAAGCGGTCCTTGCGGACGCGTTCGGGGCGTAAGGCGGGCAAGCAGCCCGGGGCCGGGTCGGTGTCGCGGCGTCTGGTCGATGATCCGGATGAGACCTTCGAGGTGGCTCCGGATCGGTGCGGGGGGTGTGGTGAGTCCCTCGATGGTGCACCCGAGGTCGCGCGGGTGCGCCGTCAGGTCGCCGATGTGTCCCCGCCGCCGCCGTCGAAGGTGACGGAGTATCAGCTGGTGTCGCGGCAGTGTCGAGGGTG
>JBGSWT010000240.1:0-12904 GCA_041751815.1 Pseudonocardiaceae bacterium | reverse complement strand
TGACCGGCGGGTCGCGAGGGATCGGCCGCGCGATCGTCGAGCGGCTGGCCAAGGACGGCGCGGTGGTGGTGTTCAACTACGCACGCAGCTCAGCAGCTGCAGCCCACGTTGAAGGTGCCGTGCGAGACGCCGGTGGCCGGGCCCACGCCGTGCAGATCGACCTGGCCGAGCCCGGAGCAGTGGATCAGCTGATGGCCGCGGCCGCCGAGCACCTCGATGGTCTCGACATCCTGGTCAACAACGCCGCGCTGGACTCCGGAACGGGCAGGCCGATCGCCGACACCGACGAACAGCTGTGGGACGACACGATGACCGTCAACGCCAAATCGGCGTTCCTCACTACCCGCCATGCCGCTCGGACCATGCGCGACGGCGGACGGATCATCAACATCTCGACCGCGAACACCATCCGGCCCGCCCCGGGCATCGCTGCCTATGCCGCGAGTAAGGGCGCGATCGAGCAGCTCACCAAGGTTGCCGCAATCGAGCTCGGCGCCCGAGCCATCACGGTCAACGCTGTCTGTCCGGGCGCGACCGATACCGATCTGCTCCGACACGCCAACCCCGAGGCGGTGCTAGCCCAGGTTCCCAAGATGACGCCGCTGGGCCGCCTCGGGCAGCCCGACGACATCGCCGACGTCGTTGCCCTGCTCACCAGCCACGAGGGCCGCTGGCTTACCGGCCAGATAATCCACGCAACCGGCGGCCTCGCGTGAACCCACCAGACTGCGCTTCAGGCTGCTCGGCCGAGTTCGTCGGCGATCACGGTAGCTGCCTGGGCAATCAGCAGGTTGTCCCCCTTAGCGTCCATGGTCGGGCGTGCGGACAGCACAGCGAGCGCGATCGGCGCTGCGTCCGGCGGCCAGGCGATCGCGACGTCGTTGACCACGCCGTAAAGGCCGGCGCCGGTCTTATCGCCGACTCGCCAGTCAGCTGGGAGTCCGGCCCGGACACGCGTGTCACCCGTCGTATTGCCGACCAGCCAGCCGGTGAGCAGCGCGCGGTCCGCCTCGTCAAGCCGGGAGCCGAGCACGAGCTCGCGATAATCAGCGGCGATCGCGCGTGGGCTGGTCGTGTCCCGATCGTCCCCGGGCACGGCGCTGTTCAGTTCCGGCTCGCGGCGGTCTAGCCGGGTTACCCGGTCGCCGAGGGAACGAGCGAACGTGGTGATCTCACCAGGCCCACCCAGGTCATCGAGCAGCAGGTTTCCGGCAGTGTTGTCGCTGTAACGGATGGCGGCGTCACACAGCTCGCGAATCGTCAGCCCGTCGTCTACATGCGACTCGGTGATCGGAGAGAAGGGCACGACATCGGTCGCGCGGTAACGTACACGAAGATCGAGATGCGCCCTCGAGTTGCGATCGAGCATCGCGGCCGCGGCCAGCACCTTGAACGTCGAGCACATCGGGAAACGCTCGTCCGCTCTGTGGGACAGCTTCCGCCCTGTTCCGCTGTCCACCGCGTATACACCCAGCCGAGCGTCGAAACGGCTCTCCAACTCCCCGAACCTGGCAGCCGCTGCATCTTCGTCATTCTCGGCGGCACGGGAACGCTCTGGAGCAACCACGCCCGATGATCCACAGGCGCAGAGGGGCACGAGCAGAGTCGCTGAGAGCAGCGTACGTCTATGCACCACCGGACCCTACCTATCGCGCTTCGGGTGCCGGCAGCAGTCAAGGTGGTACCGGTAGGCGGCAGGCGTGCTGGTAGACGATCGAGCTGCGAAACCCCACTACCTCTCGCCGTTCGGTGAAGTTGTCCATCAGGAAGGAGTTGAGGCTGTCGACATCGCGGACGGCGACGTGGACGAGGAAGTCGTCGCCGCCCGCCACGACGTAGACCGAGAGCACTTCGGGGAGTGTCATCGCGAAGGCCTTGAAACCCTCGATAACGGTCCGATTCAGGGGACGGATCTGCGCGGCGATCAGGGCCTGCACGCCTCGGTCGAGCTGCCGCAGGTCGACTTCGGCGTGGAACCCGGTGATCACGACAGCTGGCGGGACGGCGTTGCTGACGCGCAGCGACTCGCCGCTGCGATGGCCGAGAAGTGCGCGCTCAACGGCCTTGCTTACGGCGGCGGCAAGACCATGGTTCCCCTTGCGGCGGGTCCGCCGCCGGCTGGTGACCACCGCCGCGACCTGCTGCTCGACATCGGCGACGCGGTAACGGCACTCGGCGGGCGCTACGCCACCGGACCCGACGTGGGGACCACCCCGGTAGACATGAGCGTGATCGGGTCCCGGACGTCTCACGTCTTCTGCCGGCCGGTGTCCCACGGCGGCAGCGGAGACTCGTCGGGCCCCACCTCGGAGGGTGTTCTGTCGGCGATCCGTGCGCTGGCAGCTCACCAACAGCTCCGGTTCAGCACAGCGGCAATCGTCGGGCTCGGAGGTGTCGGACTACGGGTCGCCCGCGGCCTGACCGCCACCGGCACTCGGTTGTTCGCCGCGGACATCGACGAGCGGCGACGGCGCGATGCCGAGCAACTCGGTGCCGCATGGTTGCCCGCTGCCGAGGCACTACGCGCCGAGGTGGACCTACTGGTACTCGCCGCTACCGGCGGGATGATCACTCGTGACCTGGTCGCCCAGATGCGCTGCCGATGCGTGCTCGGCCCAGCCAACAACCAGCTCGACGACCCGGAAACTGCCGAGGAGCTGTACCTGCATGGCATCACCTGGGTGCCTGACACGATCGTCAGTGCCGGCGGAGTGATCCACGCAGTCGCTATCGAACGGGAACGGGCTACCGCGCAGCAGGCCCATCAACGCGTCATGGCAATCGGCGACACGCTCACCGCGGTGCTCACTGAGGCACGGTCACGGAGCGTGTCACCGGCCCGAGCGGCTCGCGAGCGCGCATTCACCCTCATGACACGGGCAGCGCGGCCAGGACACGGCGCTGCTGCGGGCTGATCCCGCGTACCCGCTTGAACGCGGTGCTGAGTGCGAGATTTCGCGATGACCAGCGTTCGGATTGACGTCTTAGATCGGTCACGATCCGCACCTCGGCGTGACTGATCCGACGTACTGCTGCGTCGAACTCAGGGCGACCTGACTGTGCCCGGGTCCGTCCGAGTTCAGGATGGCCGCAGCGACCAGTTCCGGTTCGTCGACTTGGACGTAGTGTCGCGCACCCTCGATGAGGTCGAGTTGTGCGGCGGGAAACAGCTCAGCGAACCGACGGGCCACGTGGATGTTGAGGTATGGATCGTCAGTGCCGAACACGATCCGCACTGGCCGTGGGAAGGCGCGCAGCTGCGAGGTGCGCCTGGCCCTCGAGATCAGGGTGCGCGGCAGGTCGGCGTTGAGCCGCCAGAATGCGGGTCGCGCGGCACGGAATCTGGCGTAGTACTGCGGGAGCAGGTCGCGGCGCACCACATCGTCCCGGATGAACCTGCCGACCTGCCAGAAGTACAGCCGCCGGTCGAGCCCGGTGAGGTGACGCATCACGGGTCGGACGAGGTTACGCACGATCGGTGAGGCGTACAAAATGATCGCTTCGGGGGCGCGCAGCCTGGGCATCCAGCCGTAGTAGGTGTTGAGCAGCACGAGGGCGGCGACTCGCTGCGGATTCTCGAGCGCCCAGTCGATCGCAGGCGGGCCGGACGAGTCATGCGCGACCAGGACGACCTCGCCCAGCCCGAGCCGGCTGATCACGGCGTCGAGATCGCCGGTCTGATTGGCCGCGGTGTAGGGGTAGCCGGTTGGCTTGTCCGACTCCCCCCAGCCGAGGAAGTCGAACGTGACGACACGGCGCTGGCCTATTAGGTAGGGCAGCGTCTGGTCGTAGAGGTGTTTGTCGTCGGGGAAACCGTGCATCAGGACGATTGCCGGACCGTCGCCGGGATAGTCCCGGACGCGGATGCGGTGCGGGCCGTGGTGAGCCCAGAGCTCGGTGAAGGTGATCAGTTGCGTGCCCATCGGGGGACCTCCGGGATACCAGTCAGTTGCGTGAAGCAAGCTATGCGGTTGAACGTAACAGGGTTACTTGCATCATGCAACCTGACGGGCGTAAGCTTTGGGCCGATGCTGCAGCGCACCTACCCGAACCAGATCTGCTCGATCGCCCGCACCCTCGAGGTGGTGGGCGAACGCTGGACCCTGTTGGTACTGCGCGACGCGCTGTTCGGGCTGCGCCGATTCGACGAGTTCCGGGCCAGTCTCGGGATAGCCAGCAACGTGCTCACCGCTCGACTGGAGCGACTGTGCACCGAGGGCCTGCTGGAACGGCGGGCCTACCAGAGCCGCCCCGAACGCCACGAGTACTTACTCACTGACAAGGGCCGCGACCTTGCTCCCGCGCTATTGATGATCATGAAATGGGGCGATCGGTACTACCCCAACCCGGCCGGACCGCCGCGGATTGCCGTACACGGCGGACACTGCGCAGGACAGCTCGACGACCAACTGACCTGCGACCGATGTCGGCTATCGGTCGGATTCGCCGATGTGGAGATGCGCCAGGGTCCGGGATAGCTGACCGCACGGTAGCCGCACATCACCGCGCGGCCCCATGGGTCGACTGATCAGCCCATGCTGAGTCAAGTCAGTTCTTCGGAGTGCCGGAACTTCGCTGGCCGGCGGCGTTGAGCGCGTCGACCGGGCTTCGGCGGGGTGCTGCCCGCCGGGATCGCGGTGCTGGGGGTCGCACCGTTGAGCAGCACGGGGTTCGTGTCCCAGGTCGGGAACACCATGCTGGCGCTGATGTGGCTGCCGATCACGATCGCTGGCTACCGGATGGCACGGCAACGGCGGTTCGCTGAGCACCGCGAGTGGATGATCCGCAGCTTCGCGCTGACCACGTCGATTGTGGTGAACCGGCTGTGGCTCATCGTTCTCATCATCGTTCTGTCACCGCAGGTGGACACGACCTTTGGCGGAGACCAGGAAGCGATGATCACAGCAGCGGCCAGCGCAAAGCGTCTGGCTGAGCTGGGTGGTCAATCTGCTGGTCGCGGAGTGGTGGTTACAGCGCGGGCGGGCGGCCCGCCACCGGGCGGCTCATGGGCGCAAGTTCGAGCCCAGTTCTGGATCTGACGATTGCCCCCTTCTTTCACGGAAATCGGGCATCGGGCTCTACCAGTTGTCAGTTGTTGTGGTTCCCCAGAGCTGTGGTTCCAGAGGAGACATCGTGTCCAGTGCCATCATCTTGTACGGCGTGCTTGCCGTAGCCATGCTCAGAGGTGCACTCGAGATCCATGAGATCATGGCGCACAGAGCGTCACGGCGGCGGCGCGAGCAGGAACTCCACCTCATCCTGACGCTCATGCTCGCGGCAGCGCTTCCAGAGACTGTGACCGCCGCCCAGAATCCCGATAGCACCGCCAGCATGCTGGCCGACCGCCCACAGGATTCGCGCAGCGCGACCGTGGCCGCGGTGAGACGAACCCGGAGGATGCGATGAGCCGCCCTGACGATGCGGAATTTGCGGGGTTCTTCAGGCAGCAATACCTGATGCTGGTGAAATTTCTCGTCGGTCGGGGTGCAAGTCTGCCCGATGCCGAGGATGCGGTGCAGACGGCGTTTACGCGGGTGTTCGCTCGCGGGACCGAGGTGCGGAATCCACGGGCCTACTCCTACCAGACCGCGAAGAATGAGGTTGCCGCACTCGCGAAGCGACAGCGCAGCGACCTGGACATGGCCCTGCGCTGGGCGGGCAGCCAAGTTGAGCGCTCTGCCGCCGAAGACGTGTACCACCAAGGCGAGGTCGGCATCGTGCAGGACAGTCTGGCCATCCTGCCGCCACGACAACGGGAGGTCATGGCCAGCGCATACGCGGGTTACCAGATCAGCGACATCGCCGAGGTGCTCGGCATCTCGACTACAACCGTCCGGGCGAACCTGTGCCACGGGCGCAAAACGCTCCGACCCTTCTTTGTTGGTGACGGACAAGATCTCCACTGGCGGGCGGGAAAGCGGCTATACGAGGCATGGCAGCGCGGGGACACGTTGCCGGCCGCCCCGCGACCGGTGATCGCTTGGGCATGGGCCCAGGCGAAGGCCCTCGGGGTGGATCCCGAGCATGGCACCGCGGTGGTGCCACTTGGCCGGGACGAGGTAAAGCGCCGCCGCCGCGAATCCCCGCTCGCCGCCTGCTCGTGGGCACTGGACGCGCTGGCCGAGCTTGGCAAGACCACCGAACAGATGATGGTCGTGGTCGACGCGGACGGCGTGGTGCTGTGGCGGGGCGGCAACCGGGGAGTACTACAGCGGGCCGACCAGCTGGGATTCGTCGAGGGAGCCTACTGGGACATCAAGAACGCCGGTGCCAACGGCATCGCGCTCGCCTTGACCACCGGGCGGACGGTGACGGTGTGCCGGTGGGAGCACTACGTGCAGGACCAACACGATCTGAGCTGCGTCGCCGCACCGGTGCGTGATCCGCAGGACGGGCGGGCGCTCTGCGTGTTGAACCTGACCGGGACCCAGCCCACCGTGCATCAAGCCATCCTGCGCGAGATCGACACGGTAGCCATGCGGTTGCACCGGCAGTTGCTTGTCTTCGCCCGGACGCGGCAACCCTCCCGATGAATCCGGGGAGCGCCGGCAGTCATAGACATCGTGACCGCGGCCCAGGACTTCGTCTTGGCAGCCGTGCTGCACCGGCGACTGACCTCCGAGGAGGGACCCATGACGACCGCAGATGTAGTAACGCCGCCGCAGGGCGAAAATCGGACTGGTTGACAGCGCCAGCGCCGAGCGGTTCGAGCAGAGAGGTCACTGATCATGGCGACTTACATGTTGATTCCCGGTGCTGGAGGCGTCGCCTGGTACTGGCACCTGCTGGACGCCGAGCTGCGGGAGCGGGGCCACGCCGTCGTGGCCGTCGACCTGCCAGCTGCGGACGATTCGGCCGGTCTGACCGAATATGCCGACACCGTGGTCGACGCCATCGGCGACCGCACCGACGTCGTCGTGGTGGCCCAGTCGTTGGCGGGATTCACCGCCCCCCTGGTGTGTGAGCGGGTGCCGGTGACTCTGCTGGTGCTGCTCAACGCCATGATCCCCGCACCGGGCGAGTCGCCAGGCGACTGGTGGGCCAACACAGGGCATGCCCAGGCCAGAGCGGAGCAAGCTGCTCGCGACGGCAGGATGCTCGCCGACGATGAGGATCTGCTCGACGCCTTCTTCCACGATGTCCCACCCGATGTGACAGCCGAGGCGATGGCGCGGGGAGAGCCAGTCCAGTCTGGAACACCGTTCGCACAGCCGTGGCCACTCCGAAAGTGGCCCAGGGTTTCCACAAGGTTCCTACAGGGCCGCGACGACCGCTTCTTTCCGGTGGACTTCCAACGCCGGGTCGCCCGAGACCGCCTAGGCATCACACCCGACGAGATGCTCGGCGGACATCTCGTCGCCCTTAGCCGCCCGAAGGACCTGGCCGACCGACTCGAGGCCTACTGGGTCGATCAGAGTCAGTGCCCGGGTCGGCCGGGCGAGGGTGACCTGCTGACCTTCGGGGGTGATGGTGATCCGCCACCGCCCCGCGTCGGGGCGCCCCGCGTCACGCCACCAGTGGTAGGCGGTTTCGATTTCGTCCCAGAGATTGCGGGGCCCGGATTGGTGGACGGTGTAGTCGTCGACGCCGGGGCGGTGGAGGAGATTGGCCCAGGAATCGGTGGTGGCGTCTATGAACCAGAGTCGGGCATGGTCGGAGTCACTGTCGGCGGGGACGTAGCTATTGGTGCAATTCGGGACTTTCATGCCGATGTCCAGGCTGGCGTCGTAATCGCTGGCGACGCTGTAGGGCGTCAGGGTGGTGTGGCTGTGCCGGGCGCCGGCCTCGTCGCGCTCCTGGTCGTCGACTGTGGCGCGGAATCGCTGGTCGCGCAGTCGCATGAACGCCACGTTGCCCACGATGCGCCCATCGGCGGTGCCGTCACTGTTCACGGTGAATGAGGCCAGCGCCCCGTTGTGATACGGCGTTCCCCAGGGGGTGAGGATCGTGGCCCTTGGGCGGGTCTGCTCGACCCAGGGTAGGGCACCCGCCGCACCGCGGCAGTAGACATGATCCGGTCATAGGGTGCACCGGGCGGGTAACCCTCCGCTCCGTCACCGAGGATCACGGTGACCGGGGTACCCGGTGGCAACCAGGGCACGGCGGGCGTGGTCGGCCAGATCGGGATCAATGTCCACACTGGTGATGTTCTGCGCGCCCAGCCGGCGAGCGAGCAGGGCGGCGTTGTAGCCGGTCCCGGTGCCGATCTCCAAGACCCGCATTCCGGGCTCGGCGTCCAGGGCGGTCAGCATGAGGGCGACCACTTCGGGTTGGCTGGCGGAACTGGTGATATGGCGTCCACGCTGCCCGGGCCCGGTGGGGTGTCCGTCGTCGACCTGGGTGATCACCGCGGCGGAAGCGTAGGCGCGCCGCATCCACCCCTGCGGGTCATCGCCTCGGTGCAATGGAACCAGCCCGGCATCATCACTGATCCAGACCGTGTCCGGGATGAACCGGTGCCGCGTTACCGCCGCGAACGCCTCCAACCAGGCCGGGGTCAGTTCACCACTACTGGTCAACCGGTCGAGCATCTGTCCGGACAATGACTCGGGATCGGTCATTTCTCCTCGTCGTCGCGCTTGTCGTTGTCCTGTTACCGGCATCGTGTTTGCCGCCATCGCTGCGGTCCTCCTTCGGTACCGGCTTGGGCCAATACCCGTCCTCGTCGTTGTCTTGAGCGTGCTTGCCCGACTTGCCCATCAGGTGGCCGTCCCTCCTGTCGTGACCATGTGAATGCCAGGCCGCACGGCGGGTGGCCCGGCCCTAGCTCGTTAGGTGAGCGGGTCGCGTAGTGCGGTGCGCAGCGCCCCGAATACATCGATCTCCCGGCACAGGTGGAGGGCGTCCGCCTCGGGTGCGTGCGCCCAGGTGACCGGTCCGTGTTGGGTCATGGTGGGCGGCAGCGGGAAAGTGTCGGTGGTTCGGTGCACCCCCGGTGGCCAGGGCAGTGCCACGCCATAGCGCTCCCCGGCCAGCAACACCCGATGCTCGGGCATGTCGGGGTGGAGGAGCACTAATGGCACGCAACGCCGCTGGCTCAGGATCACGGTGACCTGCTCGGCCAGCAGTACAGGGATAACCAGCGCCACCGCGTCGGGCTCAAGGTTCAGCCACACCTGGTCACCGCATAGCGATACTGGCCAGCCCCACACTCGGTAACCGACCGCGGCCGCCAGGGGTCTGGCGTCATCGGCTGGTGGCGCCGTGGCCAGTGTGCTGGCCGAGACTGACGAGGCACTGACGCTGGCGTGGCTGATGACGCACAACGAGCAGGGAACGCCCTGGCCGGGGGTGACGGTCTCCACCTGATCGGGGTGCAAGAGCGCCCCACACAATGCAACCCCAGCGGCGCCCGCCTCACCTTTCAGGGGCAGCGGCATCACATGCACGATGCGCTCAGTCTCCCCGGCGACACCCGGCCGGTAGCGCAGCAGCACCACCGTTCGGGCCCGGGCCACCGCCGCGGGGCCTCCGGCGCTGTGCCCGTTCGTGGAGATCATCGCCGGGTCCGGGGCTGCACTGGACCCAGCGCAGCCAGCGGCACGCCACCGGTCTCTGTCGCCTGCGCTACCCAGTCAGCGCGCTGTGCACACTCCACGGTGGCCAGCGGGAGCCTGATGTCCGGCGACGGCACCGACTCCGTCAGCAACTGCTCGGGCCGCTCATCCTCGGCATCGGTCGGTCCTGTCATGTCATGCCTCCGGTGAGCACCCGCGACCTGGCCGAGTGAAGGGGTCGGGTGGAACACGGCGGGACCGGGGGCTGTCGGGGTGCTCCCCGGGCCCGCCGTGATCTAGTTCCCGCCGTCCCGCCGGAGCGGTGGGAGTCGGCGAGACAGTCGGGGTCTGCAGGTGATGAGTAGGTGGGTCGTCGGCGACCCTGGGCAGCACCTCGGTTGCCTCCGGACCAGTCGCACCTGGTTGCGCCGGGACGTCCACACCCCACTCGCTGGCCAGATGTGCCATCACTCCGTGGGTGGGCTGCCGCAACCAGTAGTGTGCCTTCTGAAAGACCGAGCACACGCGGCGTCGGCGTCCCATCCATCCCGGACCCCGGCACGACCGGCACCGACCCCGCTGATCTATCGGATGAGCAGCAAGCAACGAATCCAGAGCCGCACCCGCCCGATACCCGATAGCGCCGACCTCACACCCAGATTCCATGGCGGCCCGCACGGCCCCGCGTAGCACCCCACGCAGGCGTCCGTGGCTGGTCTGATACACACTCCGGCTGGCAGGATCTGTTGCGGCTGACACGTTATCGTCTTCCTGCGTTCGCGGGTCTGGTCCCGATGGTCGGCCGGGTTTGGGGGTCGCGTACGGATCACTGGGGTGTGCTGCCAGCGAGATCCTCGTTGGCCTGATCAGCGAACCGCTTCCGGGGCATGTCCGGCAGGGGGTGCGGGGGTAGCGCGGGGTAGCGCGAATCTTGACGATGAGTCGGAGATCCGTGGCGCGGGTGCGAATCCGATTAAGCGGGGCGAAAAGGAAGGGCGTGATGACCGGGCCACGCAGTGCCAACAGTGATTTGGAGGCGGTGTGGGCGCGTACTGGTTGGTCGCGTAAGGAACTGGCGCGGCGTGGGTGTCGTCAATCGCCGTGGGCAGTCACGGGGCCTGCACCTGAATACCGACGCCAGCCGCGTCCGGGCCTGGTTTTCCGGTCAGCAACCGCAGCCGCCGGCTCCGGCGATCCTGTGCGAGTTGTTCAGCGAGCACTTCGGCTACCCCGTGCAACCCGAGGCGATCGGTCTCCGCACCGAGGCTGACACCGATGTCGGGCTCGCCTACCAACCGGGACTGGGAGCTACCGTAGGGGTAGTCGCCGACCTCGGGAGGAACGACGTGCACCGCCGCGATTTCCTGCGCAGCGCCCCGTTTCTCGCCGCCGCAGCGGTCGCCCCCAGCCGCGACTGGCTGCTTGCCACGTTGGACGCCACGACGCCGCGACCCGGGGGCAAGATCGATCACGACCAGGTCACGGCGATCCGGGAGGCGTTCGCTGTCTATCAGGAAGCTGATGTGATGCGCGGCGGTGGTCACGCTCGTCGCGCGCTGGCCCAGTACGTCACGGGACATGTGCTGCCGCTGGTGCACGACATTGATCCCGAGACCGACACCGGAGCTGCCTTGTTCGCTGCCGCCAGTGAGCAGACCTACCTGCTGGGGTGGATGGCCTTCGACGACGGCCGGCAAGCACTTGCGCAGCGCTACCTCGTGCAGTCCCTGCGGCTGGCCGAAGCCTCTGGGGATGCCATGCTCGGCTCGCATGTGCTGGCAGGAATGAGTGACCAGGCCCGGATGCTGGGCTATCCGGAAGAGGCGTTGCAGCTGGCTACCGCCGGTCGTCACGGGCTTACCCGCGCCTACAGCCCGGCCTGCGCTGCCGACCTGTGGGCGCTGCAGGCCCGGGCCCACGCAGCCCTTGGTGAATCTCACGAAGCCGCGCATTCCGTCGCCCAGTCCGAGGCTGCGTTCGACAACGTCCAGCGCGATGACGAGCCGGAATGGGCCCGATTCATCGACACCGCCTACCTCGCCGGGGAATGGGCCAACGCATTCGGCGACATCGCCCGACCGGTCGAGTCCACCCGCTTTGCCCGACGTTCGGCCGCCGAAGCCCGCAACCAGAAACGGGCCCGCCGTGGTGCGCTGAGCCAGACCGCCTTGGCCCGGGCCGCCCTCATCAGCGGCAACGTCGACCTCGACGTGGCGGTGCACAACGCTAACCGGGCTTTAGACCTCGCCGTCACCGTGAAGTCGTCCCGCTGCACCAAGGCTATTATCGACCTCCGGGCACGCATTCAACCGTTCCACACCGTGGCAGCCGCCCGCGACTTCGACGAGCGGGCACGCCTCGCCCTGGCAACCAACCACCAGAGCTAGTCCGACGGTCTTGAGCAGAGCACGGTGATTCCGTCGGACGGCTCCCGCTCAGGCACCGCACGGACTCTTGAGCGACTTCGACGAGCGCTTACGCGCCGCGAACACCCGGGACAGTGCCCTGTGCCACCCAAGCTGGGCTGCCCGCCACGAAATCGGGCCCGTCCAGCAGGGCTTACCACTGGTCTCCACTAGAACGGTCACACGGCGGTGGCGGGCCGCTAGCCGTACGCCGGCAGGCGCGATGTGTGTCACGAGATCCGGCGGGAGACGGCCAGGGTGCCGGCGATCGCTGCGACGACTGTGGGGTGGTAGTGCTTGCGAAACGCTTTATCGGTCTCCTGTGGCACCCGTTCGGGGCTAGCGGGCAGGAGACCGTCGGGCTGTTGGGCTCGGGCAAGGCAGTCCCAGGCGCTAGGATGGTAGGCGGGCTCGGTCAGGCACAGGTCGACGATCAACAGCTCGCCGACGAGGTCCCACTGGCCGGCTTCGAGGTAAACCTCCAGCCAGGCCGGCAGCCACGCGTGCAGGTATTCCTGCAGGTGCTCTGCTAGTCCGTCGGGGTGGGCGCCGAAGTCGGTGAGGTGAAAGACCGTGTGAGTCACCTCGTACAAGGTCAGGAAGTCGGTTGCCCATGGCTCGGGTGTTCCACCCAGCCAAGTGCGGGCGGTCAGCGCCGTAGGGTCGGCGCGTGTCGGAAGCCCCAGGGTGCGAGCCGCGTTGAACACCGCCAGCGCTCGGCTGGGTAGCAGCTCGGTCACCCGGGCGGCGCGCAGGCTGGTCAGATGGGCCAGCAGCTCCTCCAACGCCTGGTGGTGGTAGCCGGCCCGGACGAACGGTGCATAGGTCTCCATCGGGTGGGTGGCGGCCGGGTGCTTGCGTTGACCGACCTGGGATCGTCCCTGAACACGGCGCTGCTCCCGCTAGGCGACTGGGGTGACGAGCACATGGAGACCATCGCAGCCCGGCGACGATGATCGGGCCGTATCCGGCTTTCTAGTGTTGACCGCAGATTCCGTAATA
>JBGSWT010000239.1:0-4661 GCA_041751815.1 Pseudonocardiaceae bacterium | reverse complement strand
GCGCTGCGCAGCGGCACCGCGTCCCGCTCCACCCGCAGGATCAGCGGCATCGCGCGCACCACCGCAGGGTCCTCATCGGTGACGTCGGCGGTTGCGTCAGGCGGCAGATCCAGCCAACTCGCGTAATGCGCAGCCAACGGTGCCAGCGGCCCCGCCGAACTCACTCTGCCGTGCTCACAGGGGCCGTGCTCACAGGGGCCGTACTCACAGCGGCACCCTGCGCAGCATCCCGTCGGCAGCATCGGCCGCCTCGACTTCGGCGCGGGTCACGCCCAGCACGAACAGCACGATATCCAGGAACGGCTGGTTGATGGCGGTGTCAGCGATTTCTCGCAGCGCGGGTTTGGCGTTGAACGCAACACCCAGGCCGGCCGTGGACAGCATGTCGATGTCGTTTGCGCCGTCCCCCACCGCAACACATTGTGACAGCGGGACACCGAAGTGTTCCGCCGCCCGGCGCAGCGCGTCGGCTTTGCCGGACCGATCCACCACCGAGCCGAGGAGGTGCCCGGTGAGCTTGCCGTCGCGGATTTCCAGCTCATTGGCGGCGCAGAAGTCCAGTCCCAGATCTTCGGCGACCGGCCGGACGACGTGGGTGAAGCCTCCTGAGACGGCTCCGCAGCGAAATCCCAATCGCTTGAGGGTCCGCACCGTCGTGCGAGCCCCGGCGGTGAGTTCAATCGCGCTGGTCACTTCGCTCATCACGCTGAGCGGCAGCCCCGCGAGCAGGGCAACCCGCCGCCGCAGCGACTGGGTGAAGTCCAGCTCCCCGCGCATCGCGGCCTCGGTGATCGCGCCCACCTCGGCCCCGCAGCCGGCGCGTTCGGCGAGCATCTCGATCACCTCGCCCTGCACCAGGGTCGAGTCGACGTCGAAGACCACCAGACGTTTGGCCCGCCGAGCGATACCCACCCGCTCGACGGCAAGGTCAACCTCACCACGAGCGGCGATCCGTACCAGCGTGGCGCGCAACGCGGTATCGGCGGCCTCACGATCGCCGTTGCCCGGGACCGACACGAGCAGCTCGAGCCCGGTAACAGGATAGTCAGCAATGCGCCGGATAGCGTCGATGTTGATGTCCAACGCAGCGAGCGCACGGGCCGTCTCGGTGAAGGCGTGGGCCGTGACCGGCCGCCCCAGTACCAGTACGACGTGCGTGGACCCGCGGTTGCTCACCCCCACCGCACCGGCACCGACCTCAACCTCCACCTGCATGCCGATGCTGGCCATGGCCTGCTCGGCCGCCTCCTGCAGATCTTCCGGATCAGCCGTGGTCTCCACCAGCACACCAAGGATGATCCGGCCCCGGATCACGACCTGCTCGACGTCGAGGATGTCCACGCCATGCCTGGTGAGCGCGGAGAAGATCACTGACACAACGCCGGGCTTGTCCCGACCGGTTACCGTGACCAGCAAAGTGGCCGGTGGGCTATCGGTCACTTTGCGCGCGGGTCGGTACTGCCGTCATCACCTTGCTGAACGGCCTGCGCCACCTTCTCACTCGGTGCGGCAGGGTGCCCGTTACCGACGTGAGCCTCGACCCGCATTCGCTCCGCCATATGGGGGTAGTGCAGCTCGAAGGCCGGTCGCTCGGAACGGATCCGGGGCAGCTCGGTGAAGTTGTGCCGCGGCGGCGGGCACGACGTCGCCCATTCCAGCGAGTTGCAGTAACCCCACGGGTCGTCCACGGTCACGACCTCCCCGTAGCGGTAACTGCGGAACACATTCCACAGGAAAGGCAACGTCGAGGCACCCAGCACGAAGGCGCCGATCGTGGACACCATGTTCAGTGTGGTGAACCCGTCACTGGGCAGGTAGTCGGCGTAACGGCGGGGCATCCCCTCGTTACCCACCCAGTGCTGCACCAGGAATGTGAGGTGGAAGCCGATGAAGGTGGCCCAGAAGTGGAACTTGCCCAGCGGCTCGTTAAGCATCCGGCCGGTCATCTTCGGGAACCAGAAATAGATCCCAGCGAAGGTGGCGAACACAATTGTGCCGTAGAGCACGTAGTGGAAATGCGCCACCACGAAGTAGGTGTCGCTGACATGGAAGTCGATCGCTGGAGCGGCCAGCAGGATGCCGGACAAACCACCGAATAGGAAGGTTATCAAGAATCCGATACTGAACATCATCGGCGTTTCGAATGTGAGCTGGCCCCGCCACATCGTGCCGATCCAGTTGAAGAACTTCACTCCGGTAGGCACCGCGATGAGGAAGGTCGTGAATGCGAAGAACGGAAGGAGTACCGCACCAGTGGCGTACATATGGTGCGCCCATACCACCACTGACAGTGCAGCGATTGTCAGGGTCGCGAAGACCAGGCCCTTGTAGCCGAACAGCGGTTTACGGCTGAACACCGGGAAGATCTCCGACACGATGCCGAAGAACGGCAGCGCAACAATGTAGACTTCGGGGTGGCCGAAGAACCAGAACAGATGCTGCCAGAGGATGACCCCACCGTTGTCCGCGTCGAACACGTGGGCACCGAGGCGTCTATCGGCCTCCAGCCCCAGCAAAGCCGCAGTCAGGATCGGGAAGGCCAGCAGCACGAGCAGCGAGGTGACAAAGATATTCCAGGTGAAGATCGGCATCCGGAACATGGTCATTCCGGGTGCCCGCAGGCAGACCACCGTGGTGACCATGTTCACCGCACCCAGGATGGTGCCCAGCCCGGCGAGGACCAATCCCATGATCCACAGGTCTGCACCCGCGCCCGGAGAGTGAATGGCATCGGACAGCGGGGTGTAAGCGAACCAGCCGAAGTCAGCAGCGCCGCCGGGCGTGAGGAACCCGCTGATCACAATCAGACCACCGAACAGAAACGCCCAGTAAGAGAAGGCATTGAGCCGGGGAAAGGCGACGTCCGGGGCGCCGATCTGCAACGGCAGCACCAGGTTCGCGAACGCGAACAGGATCGGAGTGGCGTAGAGCAGCAGCATGATGGTGCCGTGCATGGTGAACATCTGGTTGTACTGCTCGTTGGACAGAAACTGCAGGCCAGGCTGGGCCAGTTCGCCACGCATCAGCATGGCCATGCTGCCACCGATGAAGAAGAAAGCCATCGAGGTGACCAGGTAGAGCATGCCGATCACTTTGTGATCGGTCGTCTGGAACAACCCCAACAGCGTCGAACCCTTGACCGTGGGACGCGTCGGGCGCGGACGCGTCACGATCGGCTGGGGCGCAACGGCCGTCACAAGTTGCCTCCTGGCTGCCTCGCGGTGCACTGGCACTCGTCGCTGGCACTCGTCGCTGGGCACCACCGTGCACGCTACCGGTCCGCGGTGACGACGTCATCGCGGACTCCCACAGATAGTAGCGGGAGCGCTGACCTGCTCACCGGTGCCCTCAGGCCGTCTCCGCCCGAGCGGCCCGCTTGCGACGGACCTCGTCCATGTCCAGCGCGCGAGCGCGGCCCACCAGCTCCTCCAGAGCCTGCTGCGGTAGGGCACCCGATTTCGCGTATAACACCAGGCCTTGTCGCATGACCACGAGCGTGGGGATTGACAAGACCCGGAACGCGGCGGCGAGCTCACGCTGCGACTCCGTGTCGACTGTGCCGAACACGGCGTCAGGATGATTGTCCGATACCTGCTCGAAGACGGGCCCGAAGGTACGACACGGCCCGCACCACGACGCCCAGAAATCGATGAGCGCCAGTTCTGCTTCACCCACGGCGTCGGTGAAGTTCTCCTTTGTCAATTCGATTGTCGCCATGTCACCTCCGAGGAAGATACTGAATATTCTGGCATACGAACACTGGGCCATACGAACACTGGCCGACCCGCCGGTATTCCGACGCCGCCCGCGTCGCGACAGGCGATCGCGCCCATCCACAAGGGATCGCCAGCTGTACACAAATGTGGATGCCGACCGCCGACGGCCCACCTCTACCGTGTCGCGGGTGAGTCAGACGCCGATCTACGACCAGCTCCGCGGCCAACGAATCAACCGTGCCGCCCACCCTGCCGAGGTACACCTTCCGGTCTGTGCGTACCCGGTGGGCAGCGAACAAGGAGCTGCAGTGGTGCGTGGATCGCGAACACCTCTTCCGCCGGCGACCCACGCGCGGTAAAGCGCAGACACGGTCGTCAGGCGCTGCGCTCGTCGACGTCGAGCAGGTGCCCGATCAGCCAGTGCACGACCTCTTGCACGAAGACCGCTCGGTTGGTGGCGCCCAGGATCTCGTGGCCCTCGTCGGGCAGCACGAGATAGCCGGGCGACGCGCCGCACTCCCGTAACGCGGTGACGAGTTGCTCGGCCTCGATGAGGGGCACGTTGGTGTCGTGGCCGCCGTGTACCACCAGCAGTGGAGCGCTCAGCTGCCCGATGCGGTGGATCGGTGACAGCGCACGCAGCAACTCGGCGTCCCGATGCGGGTCGCCGTACCTGCTCACCGCCGCCGCGGCGATCCACGGCTCGGTGTGGGCGTAGAAGGTCTCGAAGTCGGTGATGCCGCAGAGATCGACGCCGACCCGAAACAGTTCGGGGTAGGTCGCCATGGCCGCGACGGTCAGGTAGCCACCGTAGGAGCGGCCGGCGCAGCCGATCACCGCCGGATGTGCGAGTCCGGCGTCCACCAGGTATCCGACCAGGTCGGCGACGTCGTCGATGGCGGCGAACCGGCGGTGGCCGACGTCGGCGTCGACGAAGGCGCGCCC
>JBGSWT010000238.1:0-7408 GCA_041751815.1 Pseudonocardiaceae bacterium | reverse complement strand
CCGGGCAGAAAACCGCGGCCGAGATCCTCGCCCTGGCCGCCTCCCACCCCGACGACATCGACACCCCACTAGAAGTCACCTCGGTGCGAGCCGACGGCTGGCTGGGTGAGCTGCTTAGCGGGGCCGCGGCGCAGTCGTTGCAGCCGCTTGAACCCCCGCCCGGGTTTGTCGCGACGCTGCGTCCCTACCAGCAACGTGGGCTGTCGTGGCTGGCGTTCATGTCCTCGCTCGGGCTGGGTAGTTGCCTGGCCGACGACATGGGGCTGGGCAAGACCGTGCAACTGCTGGCCATGGAATGCCTGCAGCGCCACCAGGACCCTGGCACCGGACCCACGTTGCTGCTGTGCCCGATGTCGCTGGTCGGCAACTGGCAGCGGGAGGCGGCGAAGTTCGCTCCCGGGCTGCGGGTCTACCCGCACCACGGCGGCGCGCGGCTGCACGGCGATGCGCTGCGCAGCCATCTCGAGGACACCGACCTGGTCGTCACCACCTACGCCACGGCCACCCGCGACATCGACGAACTCGCCGGGTACGGGTGGAACCGGGTGGTGCTGGACGAGGCGCAGGCGGTGAAGAACAGCCTGTCCCGCGCAGCCAAGGCGGTACGGCGGCTCGAGGCGGGCCACCGCGTCGCGCTCACCGGGACCCCGGTGGAGAACCGTCTCGCCGAGCTGTGGTCGATCATGGACTTCCTCAATCCCGGCTTGCTCCGCTCGTCCGAGCTGTTTCGCACCCGCTACGCGATCCCGGTCGAACGGTACGGGCAGACCGAGCCGGCGCAGCGGCTGCGCGCGATCACCCGGCCGTACCTGCTGCGCCGACTCAAGACCGACCCGACGATCATCGACGACCTGCCCGAGAAGATCGAGATCAAGCAGTACTGCCAGCTCACCACCGAGCAGGCCTCGCTGTACCAGTCGATCGTCGACGACATGCTGGAGAAGATCGAGAACAGCCAGGGGATCGAGCGGCGGGGCAACGTGCTCGCCGCGATGGCCAAGCTCAAGCAGGTCTGCAACCACCCGGCGCACCTGCTGCACGACCACTCGCCCATCGGCACGCGATCGGGCAAGGTGATCCGTCTCGAGGAGATCCTGGAGGAGATCCTCGCCGAGGGCGATCGGGTGCTGTGCTTCACCCAGTTCACCGAGTTCGCCGAGATGCTGATGCCGCACCTGGCCGCGCGCTTCGGCCGCGACGTGCTGTACCTACACGGTGGTACCCCCAGGAAGCGGCGGGACGAGATGGTGGCCGGCTTCCAGTCCGGGGACGGCCCGTCGATCTTCCTGCTGTCCCTGAAGGCGGGCGGGACCGGGCTGAACCTCACCGCCGCCAACCACGTGGTTCACCTTGACCGGTGGTGGAACCCGGCCGTGGAGAACCAGGCCACCGACCGCGCGTTCCGGATCGGGCAGCAGCGCACCGTGCAGGTGCGCAAGTTCATCTGCACCGGCACCCTCGAGGAGAAGATCGACGACATGATCGAGGAGAAGAAGGCGCTGGCCGATCTGGTGGTCAGCGACGGCGAGGGGTGGCTGACCGAGCTGTCCACCCGCGATCTGCGCGAGGTGTTCGCGCTGTCTGCGGGGGCCGTCGGTGAGTAACTGGCCGGTGAATAATAGGTTTGGGCCGCGCTCGCGCCCGCGCGCCGTCGAGGGCGGGCTCAAGGCCCGCAGTACCCGCGGCGCGATCGCCCAGACCTGGTGGTCCGAGCGGTTCATCGAGGTCCTCGAAGGCATCGGCATGGGTAACCGGCTCCAGCGCGGGCGAAGCTACGCACGCACCGGGCAAGTGGTCTCGATGGACGTGGGTCCGGGCTCGATCACCGCCCAGGTGCAGGGCAGCCGGGCGCGACCCTACCGGGTGCGGATCGGGATCGCCGCGTTCGGCAAGTCCGAGTGGGCGCAGGCCGAACACGCCCTTGCCGGCAACGCCTGGTACACGGCCATGCTGCTGTCCGGCGAGATGCCCGACGACATCGAGGACGTCTTCGCCGGGCTCGGGCTGTCGCTGTTCCCGGCCAACGCGCGTGACCTGTCGCAGGACTGCTCATGCCCCGACCACGCGGTGCCCTGCAAGCACCTCGCCGCGACCTTCTACCTGCTCGCCGAGTCCTTCGACGATGACCCGTTCGCCATCCTCGCCTGGCGCGGGCGTGAGCGTGCGGACCTGCTGGCCAACCTGCAGGCCGCCCGCTGCGACGGTCCGCCGGCCGCCGACCGCGGCGAACATCCAGGTCGACCACTCGCCGACTGCCTCGACTGCTACTTCGTCCCGCAGGCCGCGACTCGCGCGCCGAGCCCGCCGGTAACCTCGTCCACGGCGCTGCTCGACCAGCTTCCCCACGTCACCGTCACCGTCCGCGACCGGCCGCTGACCGAGCTACTCCGGCCCGCGTACCTCGCTCTCGGGCACGGTGAGAACCTGGGGTGACAACCCCTGCCCCTCCCCGGCAGGGTTTTCTCATCAGGAAGCGTGCCCGGAGCCCAACCATGGCCGCTGAGCCCACGTGGGTGCAGGGTGCGCCCCGTGACACGGCTTGTGACGCAGACCATGGTCGTCCGATGTCGCGTGACGCGATCGCTGTAAACTTCTGGCACACGAAACTCGCAGGTAGACCGCGTAGTACGCGGCGTCGCGCGCCTTCCTAAACCGTTGCCGGTTGAACGCACCGACCGCGTCGATCTCGCCACTGTGCTCGACTCTGAGCGTCCTTTGAAGTACCTTTGAAGTATGTCCGCGCCCGAGATTCCGTTCTCCGAACTCGTCCAGAAGCCGACCGACACCATCGCACGGCTCAGGGCGACGCGTGGGCAGACCCTGCGCCTTCGACGCCGCGACGCCGAGGACCTCACGTTGACAACGGCAAGTCGAGCTGAGCAGGAACACACAGTGGTGTCGGCAACTACGCGGATGTTCGTCGCCCTGATGCAGCATGACGAGGCTGCCAGGTCGCTGCTGGTCGACGTTGTTCCGGAGGCGTTTCCCTGGGTTCGCTTCCTGCCCACCCAGGATGTCCGTGCGTTCGTGCTGGAACTGGTGGAGACGCTGCGGTCGGCCGACGCCCTCGACAACCCTGCGCCGGTCGTCCAGGTGATCGCCGCCTGGCAACACACCGCCGAGGTTCACGCCGACCCTGATCTCGCTGCGCGCATCCATCTACTCGAGGGCGACCTCGGACCGGTTCCTGCACCCACCGCGTGAGCCCCAAACGCGGCGAGAGGGTCGCTCCACCAGCCGGTGCTGATGAGTGGGAGGTCCGCTTCGGCAATACCACCGCGGCGAAGGGCTGGGAAAGCATCTGTCAGCAAGCTCCCGGCAACACCTGCGACGCCTGGCACCTGATGCGGACCAATCCCGCCCCCGCGCCGCCGACGCCCCGCCACCACCAGCTCAAGGGCGCCCTAGCGTTCGCCGAGCACGGCGGCAGGCACTTGGCCTGCTGGCAGATCGAGGTCACCGGCGGTGGCCGAATCTGGTACCTCCTCGATCCAGACCGCCGCACCATCTGGGTCACCGAAGCCGGCACCGGGCACCCGAAGAAAACTGATTAGGACGAACCCACAGAACGAGACGGGCGCCATACCCGCCAGCGACGTTGTCAACCTGGTGAAGTCGGGGTGCGATGGAAACAGGCCGGAACCATAGCCGGCCCTGGATTGTGCCCTGTTCAAGCCTCCGCAGGCGGGTGCGCAGTGTGCGGATCCGGTGGGGACTACCTCGTTATTGCTGCTCAGGGCGATAGTCTTGATATCACTACATATCAGCAGGCACTGGAGTGACTGCCGCCAGTTTCTGATCTTGTTCCCCGCCGCAACGCGATGCGACAATGGGCCAGCGTCGCAGCTCCTAAACCGTGTGTCACAGGTTCGAATCCTGCCGGGGGCACCACGTCTGACGAGGAGGCCAACGGACGGCGCGCATGAACGAACCGCTGAGGATGACGTGGCCGAGGCGGGTACTTCCTGGCGCGAGCGGCTCGCACCGGTGCGGCCCCCACCTGCGGTCGCACCCCTTGCAGTGCGGCTCGGATCGCCCGTCGTGATCTTCGTGCTTCCGGCGGGTGGTGTGCTCGTCGCACACGTGCGCACCTCGATGCCGGTGCTGGACGAACTTCTGCCCGCGGCAGTGATCAGACCTACGCATCGGTGCTCATGGAGGACATCGCTGCACGTCAGGCGGGTAACTGTGCTCAACAATCGATCAACACTTGACAGTGTTTCAGGCCACGGCCCACACGTCGAGATCGGTTCGGCAGCTGTCTACAGGTACTTCGTGAGATCCCAGCAGTTGCGAAACTCGGTTTCGCCGAGGCGCGTGTTCCAGATCGTCCGGCCGCTGCCCGGACGGAGCTGACCGATGCGGTGGCGCTCGGCCGGGTCGTGCCAGGAGAAGGTTTCGATCTTGGCTGAACCAAGCGCGAGGGCTTCGTCGAGCGCGGGTTCGAGGTCGCTGTCGTGTGAAGCAAGGATCACGAGATCGACGTCGGACCGCTGGGCTTCGCGGACCACCGCCAGCGCACACAGGACGTCAATGCCCTTCTCCCCCTTGCTCTCGACGACCCTCTTCCCGTCGACACCGAGCAGCAGCAGGCCGACGGCGTCGCGCTCGTAGCGGTACTTCAACGGCCGGTGCGTGACGCTAACCCGGCCGTCACGCTCCCAGTGCGCCTTCTGCGCCTGGTTGCGGGCGTACGGCTTGGGGTCGTGCTCGGCCGACGGCTGCCCGCGGTACACCAGCACGGCGGCCAGCACGGCGTGATCCATTCCAGGCCGCTGCGCGCGGTTGCGGGCGGCGATCAGTTGGATCCCGAAGTGCACGGGGTCGACGAGCGACTCGTGCCGAGGCAGGTGCCTGCTGACGGCGAACAGGTCGTGCGCGGTCAGGTGCACGTTCTGGTAGTCCATGACCACGACAGCCCGAAGATCAGGCACAGGTGCTGGCGCCCCTCAGGAAAAAGCCCCGCCAGTCCCGGAGGACGGCGGGGAACTAGGTCACCCATACTGCCACGCCGCACCCACGGCCAGCAACGCGGGCATTTGCGCACGAACGGCTGAGGCAGCGACGCTCGATGGGCAACTGCCGGACCATCCAGCCCGGACCCGCCGCGGCTTCGATGAAGATCACTGCGCGGCCTGGCGGCGGAGGGCCCGCGGGGAGGCCACAACCATGATCGTACAGCGGTTCAGCCCACGAATCGGGCCACGAGACCCTGTGGGAGAAGGTCAACATGGGGCACTGAGCTGCAGATCCGCCGTGGGGAGTCGAACCCCAATCAATATCGCCGACACCTAACAAGATGGAAGAATGTTCTCATCCAACTGTGAGCCGACCGGATGGAGCACCGCGGTTCGAGTCAACCGTTCCACCGTCTGACCACAAGGGATTGAGGGTCCGCGTTGGCACAACAGGGAGCTGACATGCACACGGCCGTTATCGGCGCGGGTCCAACCGGTCTCTACACCGCGATCGCTCTCGCCCGTCGCGGGCATGAGGTCACGGCCATCGATCGCGACCCCGGACCCGACGGGGACGGGGCGTGGAACCGCCGGGGCGTGATGCAGTTCCATCACCCGCACGGCTTCCGTCAGCAGGTCGTCGAAGCTCTTCTCGCCGAAATGCCCGAGGTCTTGGATGGCTTGATCACGGCCGGAGCGGTGCCGACCACATTGCCCGATCAACCCGAGCGGGTGGTTGGGCTCCGCTGCCGACGTCTGGTCTTCGAACGGGTCTTGCGGTCAGTGGCCGAGGCAGAGCCCGGCGTCACGCTGCGGACCGGTCATGTCGATGACATCTGCGCCGAACAGAGACGCGCCGTCGGGATCCGGGTGGACGGCCACCAGGTCGATGCCGACCTGGTCGTCGACGCATCCGGCCGCGCAGGCCAGCTCGCCCGGAACCTCCGGGCACCGGCCGAGGGCGGTGACTGCGGAATCGCCTACGTGTCGCGCCAGTACCAGCTGTTGCCGGGCGCCCAGAACGGACCGGTTAATGCACCGATCGGGATGGTGACGATCTACCCCGGCTACATGGCGATCGTTTTCATTCACGACAACCGGACCTTCTCGACCCTCATCGCCCGGGCCAGCACGGACCGTCAGATGGTCCCGCTGCGATTCCAGGAGGCGTTCGAGGCCGCCAGTCGGGCGATCCCCACCCTTGCGACATGGACCGAGCCGGATCGATCCCGGCCGATCAGCCCGGTCCTGCCCGGCGGGCGGCTGTACAACACCTACCAGACGCAGCTCAACGACGCCGGTCAGGTCGCCCTCGACGGGCTGATCTTCGCCGGAGACGCGGTGTGCACGACCAACCCCTCGGTCGGCCGAGGCGTAGCCACCTCACTGATGCAGGCTCAACGGTTGGTAACCCTTCTGGACTCCCACCAGCGCGATTTCACCTCCTGCTCCCTGGAGTTCGATGCCTGGTGCACCGAGAACATCAAGCCGTGGTTCGCCGACCATGTGTACTGGGACGCCGAGCTGATCCGGCGCTGGTCCGGTCACGACATCGACCTCACCCGGCCGCTGCCCTCCGACCTGATCATGGCGGCCACCGAGGTCAACCCCGAGATGCTCAAAGTCGTCGGTCCCTACATGGCCATGGTCGCCCTGCCTGCCAGCCTCGCCGCCGTTGAACCACGAGCACGGGAGATCTACGCCAGCGGCTGGCGCCCACCCGTACCCGACGGACCCACCCGCGACGAGCTGGCCGAGCTGGTCAACAATTACCCTCCGTCCGCATAGGGTTGCGGGCGGTGGTGCCCGGGAAGCGTCGATGCCGAGGTGTTCCATCGACTGGTCCGCGCCGAACAGGGCAGTGCACTTCAGCCGACACGGCTGCGACCAAGGCCGGAAGAGTCGGTGTGGGTTGTGCGGCGGTGACGTGTTCGGCGGCGTGGGCGTGGTCGCTTTAGCCGGGTACGCGCAGCAGGTAGTCGCCGGCGTCGTCGTCCCACTCCATGGTGATCAGGTCACGCGCGCGGGCCGCCTTGGCGAAGGACAGGAAGCTGTTGAAGCCGTAGCGCTTCTCGCTGAAGTCGGGTTGGCGCTTGCGCAACTGATTCTTGAGGCCGCTCAGCTGAGGCGGCGCGCCCGACGCCTGCAGCTCACGAACGACATCGACCAACAGCCGAAAGGCGTGGTCGTCGGCCGAGTCGTCCTCGGGAAACGTCACCTCGGGGTCACCCTGCGCCGATCCCCGGCGCAGCTCCACGACACGCTGGCTCTCGAGGTGGCGGAGCAGCTCGCCGAACCCCCGAAACCCCTGGTCGGCCTCGTCGAACGTGGGGTCCTTGCGCAGGACCGCCCGCTTGAGCATCGACGCGCGCACGGGCCCGTCGGCGTGGCTCTGCAGGCCGGCAAGAGTGCGCGCTACAAGCAGGCCGACGTCGCGCTCCTCGCCCTCC
>JBGSWT010000237.1:0-2469 GCA_041751815.1 Pseudonocardiaceae bacterium | reverse complement strand
ACCATCGGTGCGCTGCTCACCGCCGCCGCCCTCACCGTCGCCGCCGCCGCCATCGCCTCCCGTGGCGTGCGCCGTCCCTGAGTGTCGGGATTACTGCATTCTGTCCCCAGAACGCACCTTCCGGCGGCCCGATCACTGCATTCTGTCCCCAGAACGCGGCTAGAGGGGGCGAGTGGGGAGGTCGGTGAGGACGCTGTCTGAGAATGCTGGCCAGGTGGTGCGGGCCCAGGGGCCGAAGTCGCGGTCGGTCAGCGTGATGCAGGCGGCGCCGGCCACCGGGTCCACCCACAGGAACGTCCCGGACTGCCCGAAGTGCCCGAAAGTCCCCGGCGAATTCCGGCTGCCCGTCCAGTGTGGACTCTTGTGGTCGCGCAGCTCGAAGCCCAGGCCCCAGTCGTTGGGACGCTGCATGCCGAAGCCGGGCAACAGCCCGTCCAGGCCGGGGTAGACGACCTGGGTCGCTTCGGCCAGGGTCTGCGGGGCAAGCAACGTGGGTACCTGCAGCTCGGTGGCGAACCGGGCTAGATCGGCGCAGGTCGACACCGCGCCGTACCCGGCAGGTCCCTCCAGACCCGACGCAGCCATGCCCAACGGCTGGAGTACCCCCTCAGCCAGGTAGTCCGGGAATCTGATGCCGGACGCAGCCGCCACCGTGTCGGCCAGCACCGCGAAGCCGGTATTGGAGTAGATCCGCTTCGTTCCCGGGGCCGCCACGATCTCAGCGGAGTCGAACGGCAGCCCCGAAGTGTGCGCCAGCAGGTGGCGCACCGTGCAGCCCGGCGGCCCGGCCGGCTGGTTCCAGTCCACTGCCCCCTCCTCCACCGCCAGCAGCACCGCGTAGGCCGAGAGCAGCTTGGTGACCGAGGCCAGGCGGAACGGTCGGTCCTGCGGACCGTGGCTGCCGAGCACCGCACCGGAGGCGTCCACCACCGCAACGGCCACCGTGTTCACCGGCCACTGCTGCACACTGCTGCACAGGCTGTCCATCGCGGCGACAGTACGACAGTGGCAAGATCGGGTCTGTGCATTCCGATCGTCTGCTGCTCGGGCCAGGCCCGTCCAACCCCTACCCGGAGGCCCTCGAGGCGCTGGGGCGCCCGGTGCTGGGACATCTGGATCCGGAGTTCCTCACCCTGGTGGCCGACACATCGCAACGGCTGCGGACCGTCTTCGGCACCCGCAACCGGCTCACCCTCCCGGTCAGCGGTACCGGGTCAGCCGGGATGGAAGCCTGCCTGGCCAGCCTGCTCGAGCCAGGGGAGCTGGCCATCGTCGGGGTGAACGGCTACTTCGGCGATCGGTTGTGCGAGGTGGCGCGCCGGGTCGGTGCGCAGGTGCAGGCCGTACATGCCCCATGGGGACGGCCCCTGGACCCCGAACAGCTACTCGACGCCCAACGCCGCAGGCCGCAGGCCCGGCTCGTCGCGGTAGTGCACGCCGAGACCTCCACCGGGGTGCGAAACCAGATCGCCCCGCTGCGTGAGCTGCAGGACACCGACACACTGCTGGTCGTCGACACCGTCACCTCGCTGGGTGGGATCCCGGTGGAGGTGGACGCTTGGGGCGTCGACGCCTGCTACTCGGCGACCCAGAAGTGCCTGGGCGCACCGTCGGGAATCGCGCCGGTGACCCTGTCCGACCGAGCGGTGCAGCGGATCCGGGACCGGGAACGGCCGGTCTGCTCATTCTATCTCGACCTGACCTTGCTGGACGCCTACTACCAGGGCGACCCGCCGCGCTATCACCACACCGCGAGCTCAACCATGATCTCCGCCGTGCACGGGGGTCTGGGACGGTTGCTGGAGGAGGGCCTGCCGGCCGTGTGGGAACGTCACGCGCGAGTGGGCGAACGGTTGCAGATGGCGCTGCCCGAGCACGGTTTCGAATTGTTCGCCGAGCACGGGCACCGGTTGCCGCAGCTCACCGCGGCCCGGCTACCCGAGGGCGTGGTGGATGCCAAGGCCCGTGCCGCTTTGCGGGAGGACTTCGGTATCGAGGTCGGTGGCGGTCTGGGACCGCTGACCGGTGCCGGCTGGCGGATCGGTCTGATGGGCCACAACGCCCAAGACCGCGCAGTGGTTACCCTCCTCGGCGCACTCACCTCCATCCTGGCCTGACGACGCATTCAGCGGGCTCAGCGGGGTAAATGAGGGCCGATAACGCCGCTGAGCCCGCTGAATGCGGAAAGCCGGGGTAGGTCAGAAGTTGGCGGTGGCGGGGTCTGGGCCGATCCGCTGGCCGGTCTCCAGGTCCGCGATCGCGGAAAGGTCCTCGGCGGAGAGCTCGAAGCCGAGTACGTCGATGTTCTGCCGCATCCGCGCGGGATTGGCCGATTTGGGGATCGCGATGTTTCCCAGCTGCACGTGCCAGCGCAGCACAACCTGGGCCGGGGTCACGTCGTGCCGGTCGGCGAGCCGGGTGATGGTGGCATCAGAGAGCAGTGCGCCGCCCTGGCCTAGCGGGCTCCAC
>JBGSWT010000236.1:0-2420 GCA_041751815.1 Pseudonocardiaceae bacterium | reverse complement strand
GGTGGCGCGGGCCATGCGGCTCATCTCCGACGGCGTCGTCGACCGGGAGGGTGTCACGGGTCTGGCCAGACACGTTGGATACACCGCCCGCCAGCTCGAGCGGCTGCTCCAGGCCGAGGTCGGGGCCAATCCGCTGGCCCTCGCGCGGGCTCAGCGCGCGCAGACCGCCCGGGTGCTGATCGAGACGACGGATCTGCCGTTCGGCGACGTCGCGTTCGCGGCGGGTTTCTCGAGCATCCGCCAGTTCAACGACACCGTACGGGCCGTGTGTGACACCAACCCCCGGGACCTGCGGCGGAAGGCGGCGGCCCGGTTCGGCCGTCAGGCCGGCGGCACACCCGGAGCGCTGTCACTGCGGCTGCCCGTCCGGGCACCGTTCGCGTATGAGGGATTGTTCGGGCACCTCGCGGCCAGCGCGGTTCCCGGTATCGAGGAGGTGCGCGGCGGCGCCTTCCGGCGCACGCTGCGGCTACCGTCGGGGAGTGGGATCGTCAGCCTGACACCGCAACCCGATCACGTTCGGTGCGAGCTGGTGCTCGACGACTTCCGCGACCTGGCCACCGCGATCGCCCGCTGCCGGCGGCTGCTCGATCTTGATGCCGATCCGGAGGCGGTGGTCGACGCACTGGGCGCCGATCCGGACCTGACCGTGCTGGTCGCCAAGGCTCCTGGGCAGCGCATTCCGCGCACCGTTGACGAACCGGAGCTGGCGCTGCGGGTTGTACTGGGCCAACAGGTCTCGGTGAAGGCGGCGCGAACGCATGCCGGACGCATCGTGGCCGCCTACGGCCAGCCTGTGCACGATGCGGCTGGCGCTCTCACCCACGTGTTCCCCGCGATCGGCGATCTTGCGGAGATCGATCCGGCCCACCTTGCGTTTCCGAAGGCGCGGCAGCGGACGCTGGCGGCAGTTGTCGCGGCCCTGGCCGAGGGCAGCGTTGTGCTCAGCCCCGGCTGCGATTGGGACGAGGCCCGACGGCAGCTGTTGGCGCTGCCCGGAATCGGCCCGTGGACCGCTGAGGTGATCGCCATGCGGGGCCTGGGTGACCCGGACGCATTCCCGGTCACCGACCTCGGCGTCCTGCTCGCGGCCAAGCAGCTCGGCCTACCCGCAGATCCCCGACCGCTCGCCGAGCGCAGCACCCGCTGGCGACCGTGGCGGTCGTACGCCACCCAGCACATGTGGACGGCACTGGACCATGCCGTGAATCACTGGCCACCGAAGGAGATCCGATGATCGCCATTTCGTATCGCACCGTCGACAGCCCGGTCGGGCCGCTCACCCTCGCCGGGATCGGGGACCGCTTGATGCACCTGCGCATGGTCGATCAGACCTACGAGCCGAGCCGTTACGGCTGGGAAACCGACGACAACGCGTTCCCCGCCGCGGTCGAACAGTTGGAGGCCTACTTCGCCGGCGACCGAATGGAGTTCGACGTCGAGCTCGATCTGGTCGGGACGGCATTTCAGCGTCGCGTCTGGGCTGCGCTGTTGACGATTCCGTACGGCGAGACGCGGTCCTACGGCGAGATCGCCCTGCAGATCGGCTCACCGGGCGCCTTCCGCGCCGTCGGGCTGGCCAATGGCCATAATCCGATCGGCATTATCGTGCCCTGCCATCGGGTGATCGGCGCCAACGGCAGCCTGACCGGGTACGGCGGTGGTATTGAACGGAAACGGGCGCTTCTCGCTCTCGAAAAGAGCCGCGATTTCGCGACGCCAACACTATTCGATTGAATACTATAATCGGCGATAAAAAAATGCCTGTGCCCCCCAATCGAATTGGGGGGCACAGGACTTTAGTGTTGTGTTCGGCGGTGTCCTACTTTTCCACCCGGGTTGGGTAGTATCATCGGCGCTGGCAGGCTTAGCTTCCGGGTTCGGGATGGGTCCGGGCGTTTCCCTGTCGCTGTGTTCGCCGTAACTTTATTTAATTGGGTTGTTCTCCAATTAGGTGTGTGTTGGTGGTGGGGTGTCGCTTGTATTTGTGGGTTTGTGGTTGCGGGTTGTGTGGTAAGTTTTCGGCCGGTTAGTGCCAGTTCCCTGCGCCCCTTGCGGGGTGTGTAGGTCTGGTCTATTGATCCCGTGGTCTGCGGGGGGCCTTATCCATCTGAAATGGTGAGAAGCCTGGTCTTGGAGGGGGTTTCCCGCTTAGATGCTTTCAGCGGTTATCCTGTCCGAACTTAGCTACCCGGCGGTGCCACTGGCGTGACAACCGGAACACCAGAGATACGTCCACTCCGGTCCTCTCGTACTAGGAGCAGCTCTTCTCAAATTTCCAACGCCCACGGCAGATAGGGACCGAACTGTCTCACGACGTTCTAAACCCAGCTCGCGTACCACTTTAAATGGCGAACAGCCATACCCTTGGGACCTGCTACAGCCCCAGGATGTGATGAGCCGACATCGAGGTGCCAAAC
>JBGSWT010000235.1:0-1836 GCA_041751815.1 Pseudonocardiaceae bacterium | reverse complement strand
ATCGGGGTATCGACTGCGAGTGCCTTGCCTTCGAGCCGTCCAGCCAGATCATCGGGCAACGTGAGCTGCTCAAACGTCGAGCCGAGCACAAACTCGCCCGGATGGAGCACGAAGGGCTCGTCACCCTCCGGTTCCACCAGCGAGGTCAGCTCGTCCTGCTGCAGTGATGGGTCGATGTGGGTGTACTTGGTGTTGACGAAGACCCGGAAGAAGCGGTCCAGCCGAACGTCGATGCTCGAGGGCTGAAGCAGCTTCTCGTCGAACGGCTCGATACCCAAGCGGCCGGCATCGATCTCGGCCCGCAGGTCACGGTCGGACAGCAGCACGGCCACACCCTAGCCGCGGGCACTGACATCGAGTGGACGTCGGGTAGGGGTGTTGCTCGTGCTAGGCTCGGCGCATCGCGGGTGTAGTTCAATGGTAGAATGAGAGCTTCCCAAGCTCTAGACGCGGGTTCGATTCCCGTCACCCGCTCCACAGCAAAAGCCCAGCTCAGTGAATTCCTCTGTGGACTTGAGCCATTCTCACTAATGGTCGACTATTCCCGCTGTGCCGTCTGCGTGCTGTTAGCCAGCGGGTAGGTAACCGGTCTAAGGAAACATGAGCTTGCGCCGTTCCTCGGCAGTCAGTTCTCGGGAGACGCGGCGGTGGGCGTTGGCCACGAGATCCTCAACGCTGATCATCGCATCCCAGATTCTGCCGGTCCCGTCCCGCGAGGCCGAGGCGATTCGCCTGCCGTCCGGGGACCACGACACACTGTCGACTCCTTGATCCCAACCGGTCGAAGCAATTGATCTTGCTGTAGATCCCCGGCGAAGTGTGATCGCCGAGGAGCCCAAGTGGCCCAGCGCAGGATGCTGACCGAGACTGATCGTGAGGAGATATCCCGCGGGGTCGTCGAAGACTTGGAAGGGCAGGCGATCGCGGCGCGGATCGGCCGAAGTCCCAGCGTGGTGTCCCGGGAGATCGCCCGGCACGGCGGCCGGGACGGTTACCGAGCCGTGGCCGCCCAGCGGGTGGCCACGGAGCATCGGTCGCGGCCCAAGACCCGCAAGATCGACGCTGACCCCGGACTGCGCCAGCGGGTGGTGGACAAGCTGCGCGCCGGTGCCTCCCCGGACCAGGTTGCTGGCCGGTTGCGTTACGAACACCCAGGCCAGCACGCTGCGTGGGTGTCGCATGAGGCCATCTACACCTGGATCTACGCCCTGCCTAAAGGCGAACTGGCCCGGCTGGGGATCTTGCTGCGGACCGGGCGCACCCACCGCCGGCCCCGCGGACGCACGAGCAGTCCCGGCGCCCGGATCATCGGCATGACCAGCATCGACGCCCGACCCGCCGAGGTCTCCGACCGCGCCGTCCCCGGCCACTGGGAAGGAGATCTCGTGATCGGAAAGGCCGGGAAGACCGCCATGGCCACCCTGGTCGAGCGGACCTCCCGCTACACCGCGCCCGTCGCGCTGCCCGCCGGCCGACGCGACGCCACCACCACCTGCGACGCGCTGATCACCACCGTGACCGCGATGCCCACCGCGCTGATCAAAACCCTGACCTGAGACCAGGGCAGCGAAATGGCCGCCCACGCCGCGTTCTCGCTGGCCACCGAGGTCTCGGTGTACTTCGCCCACCCCCACTCACCCTAGGAACGCGGCACCAACGAAAACACTGTGAGTGTCTGAGGTGGCCCGGTTGGGTTGATCGGCCAGGCTGGTGTCGGCAGCACGGGGTGACTCTCGAGAATACTGGCCGTCCTCGGGGGCGTGCCTTGCGTTTGACCTGTCTCTCGGGCTGCCGGCACCGGCCTGGCCCACTTGTCTTGGCTTGATCAGGAGCTTG
>JBGSWT010000234.1:0-6470 GCA_041751815.1 Pseudonocardiaceae bacterium | reverse complement strand
AAGGGCCCGCCGCTCGCGAAGATCCCGCACCACGGCCAGACCCACCATGCGTCCCCGCCTTCAGCCCACCCCGAACATCCTCGACCTGATCGAGAACGACACACGAAAGCTGAAGTTCGGTCAGACGAGCCAAGGCCACCTGAACGGGTACGAACGCCCTGGTCCTGGGCGGAACGAGCCCTCGCCTTGCCGACGAGGACCCTCGGAACTCACGGGTTATCTCTTAGTGGACAGCATCCCTGATGTGGACAACTCCGTTGCCGCGCCCAATGATCACGGTTTGTGTGCCAAGAACGACACGACATGTCGCCTCAGGCACACAAAGCGCGATCTTGCCGGGTGCACAGACAGGTCAGGTGGGCAGGTGGAGCAGGCCGAACTCGGCGGAGCTGGCCATCAACGCATGCCGCGGCAGCACCCGCACGGTGTACCCGAGCAGCCCGGCATGGGGCAACCGTACGGTCGCCTCGAATCGCTGCCCGTCACCGTCTGCGTCGGAGACCGGCTGCATGGCCACCACGAGCGAGTCCCGCAGCTCGTCGCGATCATCGACTCGGCCGACGACAGCCTGCACGTCCACATCGCAGGGCTGCAGACCAGCCAGCGCGACGACGGCCCGGACGGTCATCTCCGAGCCGAGCACGGGGGTATCCGGGAGCCCGGAGACATCCACTTGAGCGACCCGGACCCGTGGCCAGGCGGCGCAGACCCGGGATCGATACTGCGCCAGCGCGCGAGCGCCGACGAAGGAATCGGCGACCACCCCGGCAGCTGAGCCGGCAGCCGGCGCGTAGAGCCGCTCCACGTACTCCTGCACCATCCGGCAGGCCTGGACCTGGGGGCCCAGGGTGGCCAGCGTGTTGCGCACCATGGACACCCAGCGGGCCGGCACGCCATCAGCGCCACGGTCATAGAACCGCGGGGTGACCTGCGAGGCGATCAGCTCGTACAGCGCTTCGGCCTCCAGGGTATCGCGCCGGTGCGGATCTTCGATGCCGTCAGCGGTGGGGATCGCCCAGCCGTTCTCGCCGTCGTAGAGCTCGTCCCACCAGCCGTCCCGGATGGACAGGTTCAAACCACCGTTGAGCGCGGACTTCATTCCCGAAGTGCCACATGCCTCCAGCGGCCGCAGCGGGTTGTTCAACCACACGTCGCAGCCCCAGTACAGGTACCGGGCCATGGACATGTCGTAGTCGGGCAGGAACACGATCCGGTGCCGTACGTCCGGTGCGTCAGCGAAGCGCACGATCTGCTGGATCAGTGCCTTGCCCCCGTCGTCAGCGGGGTGCGACTTGCCGGCAATCACCATCTGCACCGGGCGCTGCGGATCCAGGAGCAGCGAACGCAGCCGGTCGGAGTCGCGGAGCATCAAGGTGAGCCGCTTATAGGTGGGCACCCGGCGGGCGAAACCGATGGTGAGCACCTGAGGGTCGAAGACTCGGGACGTCCAACCCAGTTCCGGTTCCGAGGCACCACGTTCCAGCCAGGCCGCCCGAACTCGCCTGCGGACCTCCTCGACCAGCTTGGTACGCAGCACGCAGCGCAGGTCCCACAGTTCGGTGTCGGTGGCCGGCGGTATCGAATGGCCGTCCGCTGGCTCACCGAGCAGGCCGGCGACCTCGCGTGCCGCCCAAGTGGGGCCGTGCACCCCATTGGTGACCGATTCGATCGGCACCTCATCGACGTCGAACTCAGGCCACAGCCCGCGAAACATCGACCGGGACACCGCGCCGTGCAGCCGTGAGACGCCATTGGCGCGCTGAGCCAGCCGCAGCCCCATGTGGGCCATGTTGAACATGCCGAAGTTGTCCTCAGCGCCCAGCGTCAGCATCCGGCTCACATCGACACCGGGAAGCAACGGGGCCCCGTCCGGCGACCCGCTGAAGTAATGCCGCACCAGATCCACCGGGAACCGGTCGATCCCCGCAGCCACCGGAGTATGCGTGGTGAACACGGTGCCGGCTCGCACCGTGGCCAATGCCTCGTCGAAGTCCAGCCCGTCACAGCGGATCAGCTCACGGATCCGCTCCAGGCCGAGAAACCCGGCGTGACCCTCGTTGGTATGGAACACCTCCGGTTCGGGGTGGCCGGTGAGCTGGCAGAACAGCCGCACCGCACGCACTCCGCCGATTCCGGCGAGGATCTCCTGGGTGATCCGGTGGTCCTGGTCGCCACCGTAGAGTCGGTCGGTGACTCCGCGCAGGTCGTCGGAGTTGTCCTCGATGTCACTGTCGAGCAGCAGCAGCGGTATCCGGCCGACGTCGGCCCGCCAGATCCGCGCCCGCAGCACCCGCCCACCGGGCATACCGACGTGCACCAGCAGTGGTGCACCGGTGGCGTCGGCGACCAGACGCAGCGGTAGGCCCTGCGGATCCAGCGCTGGGTAGTGCTCCAGCTGCCAGCCGTCCAACGACAACGACTGCCGGAAGTAGCCCGAGCGATAGAGCAATCCCACCCCGATCAGCGGCACCCCGAGATCCGAGGCCGCCTTGAGGTGGTCACCCGCCAGCACGCCCAGGCCACCGGAGTAGAACGGCAGGACCTCGGAGACGCCGAATTCCATGGAGAAGTAGGCGATCGACAACGGCAGAGTGGGCAGATCCTGCCGGCGCTGCTGGTACCACCGGGGCTCGTCCAGGTAGTGGCGCAGGTCCTCGGCCAGCGCCCGGGTGGTGGCTACCACTGTCTCGTCGGCAGCCAGCTCGGTGAGCCGCTTGGTGGGGATCTCACCGAGTAACCGCACCGGATCGCCGCGGACGGCGTCCCACGTGCGCTTGTCCAACGAGGCGAACAAGTCCTGGGTGGGGGGATGCCAGGTCCACCTCAGGTTGGTGGACAGCGCCTCCAACGGCGCGAGCGGTCCTGGTAGCTGGGCTCGGACGGTGAACCGGCGCAAGGCTCTCACGGGCGGACTCTATCCCGGGCAGAGCCGGTCTCAGTGATCGCTCATGGTGCTCCAGGCGTGATTGTTCTCGCACCGGCGCAGGGCGCAATCGCTAAGCCGCTGTGACGGTGGTACGACTACCCGGGTTGAAGTGGGTACCACAAGCGGGTTCAGCGGTCCGACTGTGCGCGGAACAGACCCTCGCGTATCGGCTGTAGCAGCGCGCCGACCTCGGGGCCGTGCAGCGCGACCTGCTGCAGGCGGACGAAGGCGTCCCGGTAGAACGCGACCTCGGTCGGATCGATAGTCACCACCGGACTGGTCTGAGTCTCCACAGTCACCACCGGATCATCCTCTGCGCGGTCGTCCTTGAGATCGAATCCGTGCTCGTACCACGTATCGACATCGGTATCCAGCGCGATCACTCGCACATCCACGGAATCCAGACTGGCAACGGCGATGATCCGGTCAAGCTGCGCGAGCATGACGTGTGGCGGCCCGACCCGCCAGCGCAACACCGCCTCACTGATCACAAACTCGAACCGAGCAGTGCCCTCGTAGAGCCGCAGTTGGCGGTCCACCCGGGCGGCGACCGCGGCAGCAATCTCCGACGGGCTGTGTTGCGGATTCCCCGCGGTGAAGACGCGCCGGGCGTACTCGGGCACCTGCAGGAGACCGGGGACCAGCACCGGTTGGAAGGAACGAATGGTCGCTGCGCTCGCCTCGAGTTCGCGGCTGTCCCGCTGCAGCCGCGCCAGGCCGCGGCCCATGGCAGCCCGCCACGCAGCAGCCTCGCTACCCGCAGACTCGGCCCAACCGATCAGCTCGGCACAACGCTTCTCCGGCGCCCCGGTCACCTCTGCCCAGCGACGCACCAGGTCGGCCAAGGCCACCTGCTGGCCCAGTTCGATCCGACTCACCCGCGACTGAGAGATCCCCAGCCGTTTCGCAAGCTGCTCCCCGGAAAGTCCGGCGTGGGCGCGCACCGCCCGCAGCGCCTCGCCGAGCCGGCGCGGATGACCCGACAGCTCCCTGAACGGGTGCACCAGGTGAGGCTATCCCTCGGAAAGAACTCCGCGTATGGGATATACGTAGAGGCGGTCAAGTCTCCGTCCGCCTCGATGCTCAAGTACGCCCAGCACGAAGCGTCAGGTCCATCTGGGTACTTCGTGGGTACCCAGATGGTCCTGGGGCACTGCTGAATATTCGAGGCCCCCGACTTGGTCACGATTGTCACACCTGCCGCGCACCAGACGGCGGCTACCGGCAGACTGGGGAACCGGTCTGGGAGGCGACGGGGAAGAGGCAACTGGTGAGTGGTCGGATCGCCATCGACGATGTGACGCCCGTGGTCGCGTGCGGGAGATACCCCAGCAAAGCGGTGGTCGGCGAACACATTCCGTTATCGGCTGTGGTGTGGCGCGAGGGTCACGATGCAGTGGCCGCCACGGTGGTCTGGCGTGGTCCCGGCGACCGGCTGGTGAGTCAGGTTCGGATGCAAGAGGGCGAACCTGGCACCGACCGGGTCCTGGCGACCGTGGTCCCTGATCAGGCGGGCTGGTGGACCTTCCGGGTGGATGCGTGGGCCGACCCATGGACGACCTGGCGGCACGCGATCGAAGTGAAGATCGACGCCGGCCAGGGCGCATCCGAGCTGGAGAATGATCTGCACGTCGGCGCCCGGCTGTTGGACCGAGCAGCGCGCCGGGGTGGCCAGGGGCCTAACCGACCCGTACTGGTGGCCGCGGCGGCGGCATTGCGCGACGCCGGACGTCCCCTCGACGAGCGGGTCGGCCCCGCGCTCGCGACGCAGGTGACCCAGATCCTCAACGCCGACCCGATCCGCGATCTTGTCACCAGAGGCAGCTCACACAAGGTGTGGGTGGACCGTCCCCGAGCACTGTTCAGCTCCTGGTACGAGTTTTTCCCACGGTCCACCGGCGGCGTGGACGACCAGGGCAACCCGTTGCACGGAACCTTCGCGACCGCCACCCGCGAGCTGGACCGGATCGCTGGAATGGGCTTCGACGTGGTGTACCTGCCACCGATTCACCCGATCGGAGAAGCCAACCGCAAGGGCGCGAACAACACCACGGACGCTGGACCCGATGACGTCGGCTCGCCGTGGGCGATCGGTTCGATCGACGGCGGGCACGATGCAGTGCATCCCCGGCTGGGCACCCTTGCCGACTTCGAGGCCTTTGTCGCCAGAGTCGGCGAGCTCGGCATGGAGGTCGCGCTGGATTTCGCGCTGCAGTGCGCTCCGGACCACCCATGGGCCAAGGAGCACCCCGAATGGTTCGTCATCCGTCCGGACGGGACCATCGCCTACGCGGAGAATCCACCTAAGCGCTACCAGGATATTTATCCGCTCAACTTCGACTCCGACTCCCGCGGTATTTACACCGAGATGCTGCGGGTGATGCTGTTCTGGGCGCAGCACGGGGTTCGCATCTTTCGAGTGGACAACCCGCACACCAAACCGCCGGACTTCTGGCAATGGCTGATCTGGCAGGTCAAAGACCGCTACCCGGATGTGCTGTTCCTGGCCGAGGCGTTCACTCGTCCAGCTCGGCTCTACGGGTTGGCTCGGTTGGGCTTTACTCAGTCCTACACCTACTTCACCTGGCGCACCGGCAAACAGGAGATCATCGACTACGGGGAAGAGCTGGCGTCCAGAGTCGACGAGATGCGGCCGAATTTCTTCGTCAATACTCCGGACATCCTCCATGAATCACTGCAGCAGGGCGGTCCCGGTATGTTTGCCATCCGGGCTACACTCGCCGCTACGCTGTCCCCCTCCTGGGGTGTCTACTCCGGCTTCGAGCTCTTCGAGAACAGACCGGTGCGCCCGGGCAGCGAGGAATACCTGGACAGCGAGAAGTATCAGTTGCGTTCCCGAAACTTCGCCGCCGCGCTGGCTCAAGGGCGGTCCCTGGAACCGTGGATCACCCAGCTCAACGCGATCCGCCGGGCGCATCCCGCGCTGCAGCAGTTGCGCACGCTGCGCTTCCACCGCACCGACCACGCGTCGCTGCTGGCGTACTCCAAGACCGACCCGGCCACCGACGATGCCGTCATCTGCGTGGTGACGCTGGAGCCCTACACCACCGTGAGCGGGATGGTCTCACTTGACATGCCTGCACTGGGCATGCGGATGCAGGACCGTTTCCTCGTGCACGACGAGGTCAGCGGTGAGACCTACGACTGGGGCCAGACCAACTTCGTGCAACTTGAACCGTGGCGAGCCGTCGCCCACATTCTGCGGATACGGCGCCTGGCGGTGACCACACCAGCCACAGCTTCTATCACCGCCACCGGGCGGCCGTAGGCTGCGTTGGTGACGATCGACGTTCCCAGCGAGTTCGACGCGGCCGCAGCGAGTTACGACCGTCTGGTCGCGGCCAGCCCCGGCTATCACGACAACCTGGCCCGCTCCGCCCGCCGAATGCACCTTCCCGGAGAAGGTGCCGGTTTGCGCCTACTGGACCTGGGCTGCGGGACCGGGGCATCAACGGCCGCGCTGCTGGCCGCTGCACCGCAGGCCACGATCACCGCGGTGGATGCGTCGGCCGGCATGCTCGCC
>JBGSWT010000233.1:0-4061 GCA_041751815.1 Pseudonocardiaceae bacterium | reverse complement strand
CGGCATTTGTTCGTGACGATGGTGGCCCCGTTCACCGGTCTGGCGACGTCCTCGATCACGGCCATGGTCGGCCGTGCCTGCGCCCGCGCCGGGGTGTCGCGGTTCGGGCCGCACGGGCTGCGCCACGCGGTGGCGTGTGAGCTTCTCGCCGGCGGTGCCTCTATGGAGGAGATCGGGCAGTTACTGCGGCACGCACAGGAACGCACCACCGCGATCTATGCCAAAGTCGATCAGGCCCGGCTGGCCGCGCTCGCGATGCCCTGCCCGCAGGGAGCCGCCCGATGAGCATGCGAACCCGTGCCGAAGAGTATCTGGCGTTGCGGCGGTCCCTCGGCCGCAAGATGCACGGCGAAGGCCGGATGCTGCTTGATTTCGCCGGCCGAATGGATAGCGCCGGGCAGCTCAGGATCACCGTAACGGCGGCCCTGCAATGGGCGACCGAACCCAAGACCACGACGCCGGAGTACTGGCGTCACCGGCTGAGCGTGGTACGCGGGTTCGCTCGCCACCTGAACACCCTCGACCCGGCCTCCGAGATTCCCCCGGTCGACCTGATCGTGGCTCCATCACACCGGAAACCGCCCTATGTGTACTCATCGGCGGAGATCGCCGCGCTGGTGCACGCGGCCGGCACGATCACCGCACCCCTGCCAGCCGCCAGTATCCAAGCCCTGATCAGCCTGATCGCGGCCAGCGGACTTCGCCTGGGCGAGGCACTGGGCCTTGACCGCGACCAGGTCGGCTTGCCGGCCGCCATGCTCACCGTAACCGGCAAGAACGACCAGACCCGTCTCGTGCCGGTGCATCCCACCACGGTCACGATGCTCACCGGCTACGCCACCCGGCGCGACCGGCTCTGTCCCGACACCGCTTCGCCTGCGTTCTTCATCACCCGCACGGGGCAGCGGATACAGCAACGCTGGGTGCAGGAAACCTTCGCCAGGCTGCTGGCCCTCGCTAGCATCCAGGCACCGCCGGGGCGGCGGCGCCCCAGAATCCACGACCTGCGCCACACGTTCGCGGTCCACACCCTCATCGGCTGGTACCGGGCTGGCATCAACGTCCAAGCCCACCTGCCGGTGCTGTCCACATTCCTCGGACACTCATCTACCGAGGCGACGTACTGGTATCTGCAGGCTGTACCCGAACTGCTCGGCCTTGCCGCCCAACGGCTGGAACCCGGCTATCGCGCGCACACCCATCCCTGCGATGAGGAGCCCGGGAGGCCGCAATGACCACTCTCGCGCCCATCCTCGAGGCGTTCTTCACCGACCGGCTCATGACCCAGCGTGCCGCAGCCCCGCACACGATCGCGTCCTATCGCGACACATTCAAGCTGCTGCTCGGCTACATTCACGCCCAGACCGGCAAACTGCCCAGCCAATTGGACCTCACCGACCTGGACGCCGCCACTATCGGCGGATTCCTGAACCACCTGGAAGCCGTCAGAAACAACAGCGCCGCCACCCGTAACAACCGGCTCGCAGCGATCCACTCACTGTTCCGCTACGCCGCCCTCCAGGCCCCCGAACACCTGAACCTGATCAGTCGGGTGCTCGCCATCCAGGCCAAACGCACCACCACAACCATCATCAGCTACCTCACCAGCGCTGAACTCGACGTGTTCTTGTCCGCGCCGGACCGCTCCACCTGGCACGGCCGCCGCGACCATGCCCTCCTCGTGCTCGCCGCCCAGACCGGGCTACGCGTGTCCGAACTGACCGGGCTCACCATCGACGATTTACACCTGGGCACCGGCGCGCACGTCTACTGCCGAGGCAAAGGCCGCAAGGACCGGTGCACGCCACTGACCACCCACACCGCCGGGATCCTCACCAAGTGGCTCGCCGAACGCCACGCTCCCCGAACCGCTCCGCTGTTCTGCACCCGCGCTGGCACTCCGATGTCCAGCGATGCCGTCAGCCGCTTGACCGACAAATACGCCACCATGGCGGCGTCCGTCTGCCCATCCATGGCGGCAAAAAAAGTCACCCCGCACACCCTCAGACACACCGCCGCGATGAAACTCCTCCACGCCGGCGTCGACATCACCGTCATCGCCTTATGGCTCGGCCACGAAAGCCCGACCACCACCCGCATCTACCTCCACGCCGACATGGCGCTTAAGGAGAACGCCATCGCACGGACCAGCCCACCCGACACCGAGACCACACGCTACAAGGCTCCCGACAACCTACTGACCTTCCTCGATCAACTCTGACCCACGCACCTGATCACCCATTGTGTTATGCCGCACCGCCAGGAGACCCGCTCCCAGCCAGAGCCATCACCGACGAACGGTGCGGCATAACCATGGGCTCGTCATAAGGCACCTTATGACGACGTCGTCATAACACGCCCTTCTTAGCAAATCCTGTCGGATCCGCCACGAGGATCCCGGCCGGGTCGGCCAGATGTTCCATCGCATACTCACGGTTGCGTTCCAGCAACGCATCCGCATCCCATGGCGACAGGTTCAGAAAGCGCTGCAACGCTGTCGGCTCCAGTTCGCCAACATGCTCGGCGATTGTCCAGCCGTTCTTCCGCTCCAGTGGCGACAACAACCCCCGCACATACTGTTCGGCGTGCTTCTTCGACTCCGTCCGGTAGAACAACGGCCGAATCCGTGCGAGCAAACTCGCCAGCTCGGATTCCCACCGGCCCACATCTTCCCGCGACACCGCATCATCGTACACAACTGGTTGACTCGTCGACGTTAGAGGCACAGAAATATCGTTCCACGCCCCGGCCTCAATTTGTTGGAGGCGCGCCGACCGGCAAGGCGGATCACTATTTCTACCGAAACACGACATGCGCTCCGACGCTATCTCTCCTCATTCAAGAGTGGTCGCGGCCGACAACGCACAATCTCTCCGCGGCGGGATGGGGCCGGGCTCGCCGACCAGCGCGCACCGCGCACCCGTCAGCAGCGTCCGGCCGGCCGAACTCGCCAAGAACGCGCTCACCTGCACCGATGACACGCCCAAGGAAGATCTAGCGCTGTAGTACTAGGACGATGGCTGCCGCTCGACCATCCCGACATCGACGACGTCGAGCAGGACGACCTCGGCCCCGGGGATCAATGGAACCGTGGTTGGCGCTGAGATTGATCTTGCTGGCTACTCGTCCTCTGGGCGCTGGAGGACCTGGGCCTGGAGGCGTTCGCGAAGGTCGGCTTCCTCGGGCGTCAGCGGGTCGTCGGGGTGCCGGATACGGACGGGCTTGGGCCGGATCGGCAGGCCGTCGTCCGCGGCGGCCCGCTCGGCTTCTGCGAGCGCCCGGTAGAGGGAGGCGACGGATGGGGACTTGCCCGCGTTCTTCCCGGTCTTGATGGTGAGCTTCTTCGCGATGTCCGGGACGGGGACGCCCTTGTCCTTCAGTGCGAGGGCGAAGGTGAGTGAGTCGTCGTCGATGACCTTCGGCCGTCCGCCGTGGTTGCCCTTGGCGGCGGCGATGACCTGGCCTTCGAGGGTCTTCTCCCGGATGTAGTTGCGCTCGATCTGCCCGGCGACGACGAGCACGGCGAAGAACATGGCGCCCATGCCGTTAGGGTCGTAGATGCCGGTGAGCGGGCCGGTGAGGAGTTCGAGCTGGATGCCGCCGGCCTGGAGCTCGGTGGACAGCGTCATCAGCTCGGCGGCGTTGCGGGCGAGGCGCTTGAGTTCGTGGACTGTGAAGATGACGGGCGTCTCGGGCGCGGCCTCCTTGAACTGGTGGGCCAACGCGAGCGCCTTCTCCAGCTCGGGCCGGACCTTGACGCGGGTGCTGATCTGCTCGTGAAAGATCTTGTGGCACTCCGCCCGGCGGAGGGCTTCGAGTTGGCTCGCCAGCTCCTGGCGGACGGTCGACGTCCTCGCGTACCCCGATCCGCACCGGCCGCTCGGTCCGCGGCGCCGGGACCACGGTGAGCGCGGGGCCCTGTTTTCACGTCCGGCCCGGGGCTGTTAGGGAAGCGGTCGGCGGGCACCGGCACGTCGAGTTCCTCGCGCAGTGCGGGCACGAGGATGAAGCGCGGGGTGTGGTACTTCGCGGCAGTCCTGCCGCTTCCGGGTGCGGCAGGC
>JBGSWT010000232.1:0-3629 GCA_041751815.1 Pseudonocardiaceae bacterium | reverse complement strand
ATCCTCCAAGGCCAACGATGCCATCGACCACAAGGTCAGCCTTTCTCAATATCTCAACAGCGCGCTTATGGCCATCCAAGGCCACAACAACATGACCTCCTCTGGCCCGAAACGAACTCAGGCCTGGCTCATACACTTTCCCATCAGTAAGCACTGCCTGAACCGCAACTCCCCGTTTGCGAAGCCAAGCACCGGCCAACAGCGCGTCACCGCCATTATTTCCCGGGCCTACGAGCAAGGCAACACGTCGCCCGCTAACACACGCTCGGCGTTCCCGCAACACCCGAGCGCACACTACGGCCAGCCCTGCCGCAGCCCTCCGCATCAAAGCCCCCTCAGGTGCGACAGCCAGGATGGGCGCTTCGGCGCTACGGATGTCCGCGGCGCCATAGGCGACCAGACACTCGGGTATCTGCATTCCTACAGCTTGGCACATCAAGAGCATCCTCTGTAACCCGCACGTGAGTTGGCGGATGTCCGCGCGGGCGAGCAACCACTGGACTACCAGCTCCGCTGCTGCGCCTGCGCGTAGGCGGCAACCAGTGCGGCAGCCTCGCTCGGCGCACGATCTGCGGTACCTCCACTGCGTCGTCGGCGCTCATCTCCGTCATCTCCGTGACCTGCTCCAGCTCGTCATGGGTTCCTGCGCAAGCCCTCCTTCCTCGCCGAACGAGACGACGCCGGCGCAACGACCCCGGTACCATCCGGCATCGGGGTCGCTGGTCCCCGAGCCGGTCCACCGACGCACTGAGCCGGTGAGGATGGGTGGCCCGGCGCCTTAACGCCTCCGCTCTGGGTTGTTTTCCTGGGCAGGTCGGCGGGGTGGTTCCCGCCGACCGCTGCTAGCGTCCCCGGTGCGGGGCACCACTGGAACCGGTTCGGCGTCTACCGTCGTCTACAGGGGGTGACACGGTGTCTGACCAGCAGTCCGGCCTAGGTGCCAGGCTCCGGGTCGCCCGCGAGCGAGCGGACATGAGTCTGGCTGCGATGGCAGTGCGAACCCATTACAGCAAACCGCTTCTTGGTCTGTTGGAGACTGATAAGCGGACGATTCGCGATGAACATGTAATCGCTTACTCGCGCGCCCTGAATGTGTCGGTTGAGCACCTGTATGGCCCGAGTGGTGACCCGCTGCGAATGGCGCACGAATGGTTTGCCGCGGATTCTCCGGCCGTGGTCCAGCGAAACAGCGGGCGGCGAGTCGGAGGGAGTCTCGCGGAGAAGCTGGAGGAGCGCGTTGTCGAGTTGCGCCACCTAGACGACTATATCGGTGGGTGTGATCTCATTCGGTTGGTGCGGCAAGAGCTCTTTGATGCACAGCGGTTGGTGCGTGCTGTCAGCTGCACTGAGGATACCGGACGCAGACTACTGACCGTTGTCGGTGAATTGGCGCAGCTTGCAGGATGGGTTGCCAGCGACGCTGGTCTGTACGTAGAATCTGAGCGAATTTATCTGTCCGGGGTTTCAGCGGCACAGGAAGCCGCGAATAGTGCTCTTGTTGGCCAGTTGCTCTCGTCGCTGAGTTATCAGATGGCCAACGTCGGCGATCCCGCTGATGCGGCGCTCTTGGCGCGTAGCGCCGTTGCAGGCGCGGGTCGGATGACTGCGGTCGTGCGGGCGCTCCTTCTTGAACGTGTTGCCTGGGCAAGCGCGCGATCCCGCGATGAGGACGGCGCACGGCGTGCGCTTGACGCCGTTGACGACTCTTTCGTCGAGCGTTCGAACGGGATTGAAGAACCTGAGTGGGTCTACTGGCTCGACCGTAGCGAAATAGATGTAATGGCGGGACGTTGCCTCGTAGAGTTGGGCGAACCGGCACGAGCGGAGCCCCTTCTTTCTCGGGCGATCTCCGACTATGCGTCCGATCATGTGCGCGAAGTCGCCTTGTATGAAACATGGCTCGCAGAGTCCTACGCGCGATCTCGCGAGTTCGATGGCGCAGCGGCGTCAATCAGGCGCGCCCGGCGGGCAGCAAAGAAGGTTGGTTCTACGCGATTGGAAGTGCGGATCTCAGAGGTTCAACGCTTACTCGACGTTGAGATGGGCAATGCGGCCGGATCGTAGCTTTCCCATTAAATCCGACGATTCGGTACGGGTGCCGGGACGATCGTATAGGTAAGTTGTGTGTCTTCGGCGGAGCGTCGTGGTTCTTCCATGCGGCTCCGGGGTGAGCCTGCAGACACAGTGTCGCGCGTCTTCGGCGCAACCATGAACGATTTCTTCATCGAGCATCGGGACGGCTGCGGGACGTTTCTATGCCCTGCTCGGCGGGCTGTGCGTAGTAACCACAGAAGCAGAGATCCTGGAAGCACTTAAAAGCGTTTCTATGCCCTGTTCGACGGGCTGTGCGTAGCAACACAGTTCATCGATATCCTGACAGCATTCGGGAATGGGTTTCTATGCCCTGTTCGACGGGCTGTGCGTAGCAACGGATCGGTCTCCGCCACGGTCGCTGACGTGCAGTGATAGTACCCCTGCGCGAGGACCTCCGTCCAACCGACGCGACGGCGCGGGTAGTCGATCTCTGTGTGGTCCCGTGCGGTGGTCCTGAACAGCGCGAACGTCACTTGCGAGGACCGGGTGGGTTTCTGGTTTTTCGGCGGTCGTCTGCACCGACGTGATCTGTGCGCCCACGCCGGCGACGTCGACGAGCCGTAGGAGGGCGGCGAGCAGGTGGCGGCAGGGTCGGGTGGTTGAACGGGGTTGATCGACGTCATGGGCACCTCCGTTCCTCGGGCCCGTCATCTGTGGACGGGGCGACGGGTCAGCGGACGATCCAGTAATCGGCTCGTTCCTCGACGGTGCGTGCGCCGATGATGCAGCGTTCCGCGAACGTCGACGACGTGGTCGGGTAGAGGCGCACCTGGTCGGTGAGGACGTCGATCAGCTCGCGGAGCCGGGCGCGCAGCTGTCGCAGTGCCTGGGTGGACTCGACCTGGCATTCGAAGACCGACAGCTGCACCCGCGGCCCGTACCCGGACAGCAGCGTCGCGACGTCCTCGCGGCGCTGGTCCTCGCAGATGTCGTAGGCGACGACGACGATCACGGCTACTTCCAGCGCAGCGGGACGTAGGTCTCGTCGCGGTCGAGCAACCGCCGCGCCAGCAGCTTCGCCTGCAACCCGAGCGCGACCCGGAACGACACTCGGCGCCCGCTGGTCCGGTGCGTGGTGAGGGTGAGCAGCCGCTTCTCGTACGCGGCCAGGAAACGGTGCTTGGCGTCGGGACTCATCCGGCAGCCGGTGCCGGGTTCGGTCTGGAACTGCTCAGGCCGCAGCGCGCGGGTGCTCACGCAGCGCCACACCGCGACGTCGACGGTGATCGGGCGGAACTCCTCCATCAGGTCGAGTGCGAGCGCCGGGCGACCCCAGCGGTGCCGGTGCAGGAACCCGACGGTGGGGTCGAGGCCGGCGGCGTCACACGCGGCGATCGCCTCCTGGCACAGCAGCGTGTAGCCGAAGGAGAGCATCGCGTTGACCGGGTCCGGGGGTGGGCGGCGTTGTCGGCCGGTGAACTCCCACTCCTCGGGCACCATCCGGCGCAGCCCCTGCACGTACTCCCGGGAGGCGCTGCCTTCCAGCCCGAGCAGCTCGTCCACAGTGCCGGCGGCGGCGACCTTCTCGGCGGCGC
>JBGSWT010000231.1:0-2740 GCA_041751815.1 Pseudonocardiaceae bacterium | reverse complement strand
CGGCGCTTGCGCATGGACGAGCGGGCTGACCGGGTTGCTGTCATCCGTCGAGCCTACGCCGGAGCGCACTGCCCAGGATGGTCCCAAGACATCACCGCGCGCCTGGCGCAACCGGCCGGACCTGCACGCTATGGTCGGCGTCGTGCGCAGCGTGCGGCGGTGCTCGAAGAGTGGGTGCACAAACCCAGCGGTCGCCACGCTTACCTTTGTGTATTCAGATTCCACTGCAGTGGTGGGCCCGCTGGCCACCTACAGTGAGCCGCACTCCTATGACCTATGTGAGCGGCACGCGCTGCGCCTGACCGCTCCACGGGGCTGGGACGTCGTGCGTCATGACGGTCCGTTCGCCGAGTCGGAGCCGTCGGTGGACGATCTCACCGCGTTGGCCGAGGCGGTACGGGAGGCCGGCCGGGTAGACCGTCCGATGGATCCCGTCCTCACCGGTCCGGCGAACGGAAGCGGTCGCCGGGGTCACTTGAGGGTCCTACCAGCCCCAGCCGACAGCTGAACTCGTCCGCATCCCGTTCAGTCGCATTCACCGGGCTGGCGTCCCGGCGCGAGGAATCGTCGCGCAGATAGGCTTCGGTGCGCCCCCGCTGGACTCGACGAGGCAGGCTCCGCAAAGCCGGAGCGGATGAGGGAGCGCAGTGCCTGACCTGTCAGCGATAGTGAAGGCCTACGACATCCGGGGTGTCGTTGGTGAGCAGCTGGACTTTGCGGTGGTGCGCGATATCGGCTCCGCCTTCGCCGACCTCGTCAGTGGCCCAAAAACGTCGAACGCAGCAGGTCCAACCGCCGCGTCGACCGGTCCGCATGCGGTGGTCGTCGGGTATGACATGCGGGAGTCCTCGCCCGGACTGGCGGAGGCGTTCGCCGAGGGAGTGACCGGCCGCGGCCTCGACGTCGTCTCAGTCGGACTGGCCAGCACCGACATGCTGTACTTCGCTTCCGGACGGCTCGACTTGCCAGGTGCGATGTTCACCGCGAGCCACAACCCGGCGCGCTACAACGGCATCAAACTCTGTCGGGCCGGTGCCACCCCAGTTGGCCAGGACAGCGGACTTCAGGACATCCGGGTTGCAGTCGAGCGCGGGATCGAACCAGGGCCGGGCGGCGGTCGTGTCACCGAGCAAGACATGCTCAGTGACTACGCTGAGTACCTGCGCTCGTTGGTGGACTTGTCCGGGATCCGGCCGCTGCGAGTCGTCGTGGACGCCGGCAACGGAATGGGGGGGCACACCGTGCCCGCAGTGGTGCAGGGGCTGCCGCTGCATGTCGTCCCGTTGTACTTCGAGCTGGACGGCAGCTTCCCGAACCACGAAGCCAACCCGCTGGACCCGGCGAATCTGGTGGACCTGCAAGCGGCGGTCCGCGAGCACGGTGCAGATCTGGGTCTGGCCTTCGACGGCGACGCCGACCGTTGTTTCGTGATCGACGAGCGCGGTGAGCCGGTGAGCCCCAGCGCCATCACCGCCTTGGTCGCGACCCGGGAGTTGGCCACCGAGCCAGGCGCTACGGTGATCTATAACTTGATCACGTCGCAGGCCGTGCCGGAGATCGTCGCCGAGCGCGGCGGGCGCCCGGTGCGTACCCGGGTAGGCCACTCCTTCATCAAGCAGCGGATGGCGGAGACCGGAGCGATCTTCGGTGGCGAGCATTCTGCGCATTACTACTTCCGCGGATTCTGGCGGGCGGACTCGGGGATGCTTGCGGCGCTGCACGTGCTCGCTGCACTGGGTCATCAGCAGGGTCCGTTGTCGGCGCTGATGGCCGAGTTCAGTCGCTATGCCGCGTCCGGTGAGATCAACTCCACGGTGGATGATCAGCGGGGCAGGATGGAGATCGTGCAAGAGTGGTTCGCTCGGCGCGACGGCGTCGAGGTCGATGAGCTCGACGGCCTCACCGTGCGATTGGCTGACGGTGCGTGGTTCAACCTGCGCCCGTCGAACACCGAACCGCTGCTACGACTCAACGTCGAGGCCCGCGACACCGCAGCGGTGGACGCGCTGCGCGACGAGGTACTGGCCCTGGTGCGCGCCGTTGGTGGCTCTTCAAGGACTACCACCGGCGACTGAGGTGGCCTTCAAGAGCTACCAACCCGCCCGGTAAGGAGGAGGACGACGATGGCCGTGGATTTGGATCCTCAGCTTATGGAGATTTTGGCCTGTCCGTGCCCGGACCATGCCGAGCTGCGCCGCGGCACCGTTGCTGATCCCGAAGCTGATGCGCTGACCTGCTCCGCGTGCGGCCGCAGTTTTCCGGTGACCGATGGCATCCCGGTGCTGCTGCTCGACGAGGCACTGCCCGGTACTGGACCGGCTGCCGGTGGCCGGGACGGTGGTGGCAGCGGGCTTGGGTGCAGGTGATGCAACGCGACGGGGTGTTTGACGACGACCTGCTCGATGACCCCGGGCGCCTGGAGGCCACCGATACCGGTGGGTTGCTCCGTGCCGCAGCCACCGCGGGTGCCCAGGTGCGCTCCATGGCATCGGCAGCGGAGGAGGCCGGACTTCGACGGCTGGCCGGGGAACGCCCGCGAGCACTGGTGCTGTTGACCCGGCCGGGTGCGGCACCGGCCGCCGCACCTTTACTGCTCGCGCTGCTCGGACCGTCCTGTCCGGTGCCGGTGGTGATGATGCGCTCGGTGCCGATGTGGGTGGGCGCGTTGGATGTCGTGCTGGCGAACACCACCGATCCGGGCGATCCGGAGCTGGCGGAGGGCATAGACCGCGCGGCCCGC
>JBGSWT010000230.1:0-4319 GCA_041751815.1 Pseudonocardiaceae bacterium | reverse complement strand
ACTCCACGACCTCCAACTACCAGTCACCACCGCCAACTACGACATCACCATCGAATTCCAAGAATCCGGTAACACAATAACCGGAGCAATACAATACAACACCGACCTCTTCAACCACCCCACCATCGAACGAATGACCAGCAACCTACTCATGCTGCTGGGCGGCATCGCCACCCAACCAGCGGGATTGGTGTCGGCTCTGCCGCTGCTCACCGACGCCGAACGTGACCGAGTGCTGGTGGAATGGAATGACACTGATCGGGCCGTGCCGACTTCCACGTTGGCGGAGATGTTCGAAGCCCAGGTCGTGCGGACGCCGAATGCGCCGGCCGCGATTGTCGAGGGCGGGGTCGTCAGCTTCGCAGAGTTGAATGGGCGGGCGAACCGGTTGGCGCGGTTGTTGGTGGAGCAGGGTGCCGGTCCGGAGCGGGTGGTCGGGTTGGCGCTGCCGCGGTCGGTGGACATCGTGGTCGCGCAATTGGCCGTGGTGAAGGCTGGGGCCGCCTTCGTGCCGTTGGACCCAGCGTATCCGGCTGAGCGGATCGCTTTCATGTGCGCCGATGCGGCGCCGGTTGCGGTGCTGACCCTGGGTGATGTGGCGGCCAGTGTGACCGGGATGGCGGAGATCCGGGTGCTGGCTCTGGATGATCCCGCGGTGGTGTCCGCGGTGGCCGCGATGGGCGACGGTGATCTGATCGACGCGGATCGTCTGGCGCCGCTATTGCCGACCCAGCCGGCCTATGTGATCTACACCTCGGGCTCGACCGGGCGCCCCAAGGGTGTGGTGGTCACCCACGCTGGCTTGGCGAGTTTCTCCGCCGCGGAGATGGAGCGGTATGCGGTGGCGCCAGGGGATCGGGTGTTGCAGTTCTCCTCGCCGAGTTTCGACGCGTCGGTGTTGGAATTGTGCATGTCGTTGCCGGTGGGGGCGATGCTGGTGGTGCCACCACCGGGTCCCTTGCTCGGGGAGCAGCTGGCGCGGGTGTTGGCCGAGCACCGGGTGACCCATGCGTTGATCCCGCCCGCCGCGCTGGCGACAGTGCCTGTGCAGGCGGCGGCGGAGCTGACGTCGTTCCAGACGCTGATTGTTGGTGGGGACATGTGCTCGGCCCAGCTGGTCGCGCGGTGGGCCCCGGGCCGACGGATGATCAACTCTTACGGGCCGACCGAGTCGACGGTCGTAGCGACCTGGAGCGATCCGTTGGCTCCGGGTGGGATTCCTCCCATCGGCGGGCCCATCTGGAACACGCAGGTGTATGTGCTGGACGCGGCTTTGCAGCCGGCTCCAGTGGGTGTCTCCGGTGAGCTATACGTCGCCGGGGTAGGGCTGGCGCGGGGGTACCTGCGGCGTCCGGGGCTGACCGCGCAGCGGTTTGTGGCAAACCCGTTCGGGGCTCCGGGTGCGCGGATGTACCGCACGGGAGATGTCGTGCGGTGGAACGCCGGCGGCGAGCTGGAGTACCTGGGCCGGTCAGATCACCAGGTGAAGATCCGGGGATTCCGCATCGAGCTGGGCGAGATCGAGGTTGCGGTGGCGCGCCATGCCGACGTCGCCGAGGCCGTCGTGGTCGCCCAGCACACCGAGAGCGGCCACCAGCGGCTAGTGGCTTATGTCGTGCCGGCCGGTCCGACCGTACCCACGTCAACGGACCTGCGGTCCTGGCTGAAGCAAAGCTTGCCCGATTACATGGTGCCTGCGGTGTTCGTGACACTCGACGAGCTGCCGTTGAATGCCAACGGAAAGCTAGATCGCGGCGCTTTACCGGCCCCCGACGGGCTGTCCGAGCCGGTGTCGGAGTACATCGCCCCCCGCACAGCCACCGAACTCGCCCTGACTCAGGTCTGGGCCGACGTGCTGGGCGTCGACCGGGTCGGAATCCACGACAACTTCTTCGAGCTGGGCGGCGACTCCATTCTGAGCATCCAGCTCGTCTCCCGTGCCCGCCAGGCTGGGGTGCGGGTGATGTCCAAGGACATCTTCTTGCACCAGACGATCGCTGAGCTGGCGGTGGCGGCGGCGGTTGAGCTGGGATCGGAATGGGCCGAGCGGGAGGTCGTGCTGGGTCCGGCACCGTTGCTGCCGATCCAGCGGTGGTTCTTCGCGACTTACGGTGTGCTGGGGCATTTCAACCAGTCGATCGTTGTGGAGTTGGCCGAGGATCTCGACACCGATGCGTTGTCGGTGGCGGTGGATGCGCTGGTGGCGCAGCACCCGGCATTGCGGCTGCGGTTTTCCCGAGGCGAGGGTGAGTGGTGTCAGGAGGTCGTGGAGACCGAGTCGGTTGAGGTGTTCGGTCGGTGTGACTTGTCGGGTCTGGATGAGCAGGACCAGCGGGTGGCGATGGAGCAGGCCGCGCTCGCCGCCCAGTCCGGTCTGGACCTCGCCGACGGTCCGTTGCTGCGAGCTGTGCTGTTCAGCTTTGGTTCTGATCACCAGCCTGTGTTGTTCATCGCGGTGCATCACCTGGTTGTTGATGGGGTGTCGTGGCGGATCCTGCTGGGTGATCTGGAATTGGCCTATCAGCAGGTCCACCGGGGAGATCCGGTGGAGTTGGAGCCGACCGGAACCCCGTTTGCCCAGTGGGCGCGCTTGTTGCGCGAACACGTCCACGCCGGTGGTCTGGATGGCGATCTGGCGTATTGGTCTGAGGTTGCCCAGAACGCCTTGCCCGAGTTGCCGGTCATCTGGAATGGGTTGAACACGGCTGGTTCGAGCCGCACGGTGTCGGTGCGGTTGGGTCGGGAGGACACCGAGGCGCTGTTGCATCGGGTGCCGGGGGTGTACCGCACACAGATCAACGATGTGTTGCTCAGTGCGTTGGGTCGGGTGCTGTCGGCCTGGACTGGTCGGGATCGGGTGCTGGTCGGGGTGGAGGGCCATGGCCGCGAGGAGATCCTCGACGGAGTAGACCTGTCCCGCACGGTGGGGTGGTTCACCACCCAGTTCCCCGTCGCGCTGGCTGTTCCTACGGCGGGCTGGGACGAGCTGCTCAAGTCCGTCAAAGAACAGCTGCGGGCTATCCCGCACCGGGGGCTGGGCTACGGGGCGCTGCGTTATCTGAGCCCGGAAGACTCCGCGGCGCACATGTTGGGTGCGGACGCGCAGCCGCAGATTTGTTTGAACTATCACGGCCAGTGGGACATGGCGCCGGACTCCGAGGGGCTCTACCGCAACGAGCACCGCGGGCTCGCGCCGGATCATGCGCCCGACAGCGCCCGGGCCTATTTGCTGGACGTCACCGGAGCGGTCACGAACGGCAAGCTGGAGCTGAGCTGGACGTATTCGGAGAATGTGCACGACGAGGCCACCGTCGCGCAGCTGGCGTCGGAGATGATCGAGGCGTTACGGGAAATCGTGGCGCACTGCGCCCAGCCAGGCGCCGGCGGGCGTACGCCGTCGGACTTCCCACTGGCCGGCCTTGATCAGGCTGGGGTGGACCGTCTGGTGGGTGACGGGCACTCAGTGGAGGACATTTATCCGCTGACGCCGTTGCAGGCCGGGATGGTGTTCCACCATCTGGTCGATACCGACTCCGCGGCCTATGTCGATCAGTTCCGGTTGCGGTTGTCGGGGGTGTCTGACGCCCGGGCGTTGGGTGTGGCATGCCAGCGGGTGGTTGACCGCACGCCGCTGCTGCGCAGCGCGGTGGTCTGGGACGGGGTGGACGAGCCGCTGCAGGTAGTGCACCGCGACGTCGCGCTCCCCACGAGGTACTACGACTGGCGTGGTCTGTCGGAGGTGGAGCGGGATCGGGAGCTGGCGCATGTGGTGGCCGATGATCGGGCTGCTGGGATGGACCTGGCCGTTGCGCCGTTGCTGCGGTTGGTCATCGCCACACTGGACGATGACGAGGTTTTGCTGCTGTGGACTTCGCATCATGTGGTGCTGGACGGCTGGAGCCTGGGCCAGGTGTTCGGCGAGGTGTGCGAGCAGTACGCGGCGATCGTCCATGGTCGGCGGCCGGTGCTGGTGGCTCGGCGTCCGTTCCGGGATTACTTACAGTGGCTGGGTGAGCAGGACGGCCGGCAGGCCGAGCAGCACTGGAGTGAGGTGCTGTCTGGTTTCACCGCGCCCACCGGCCTGCCTTATGACCGGCAACCTTTCGAGGCGCACCGCGCCGAATCCGCCGAGACGCTGCAGATCGGGCTCTCAGCCGAGGAATCGCAGCAGCTCCAGTTGCTGGCTAAGCGTAATGGTTTGACGTTGAACACGGTGGTGCAGGGTGTGTGGGCGTTGTTGTTGTCGCGGTATAGCGGTGAGCGTGATGTGGTGTTCGGCACGATTGTTTCGGGTCGGCCGGGCGAGTTGGTGGGTGTGG
>JBGSWT010000229.1:0-2524 GCA_041751815.1 Pseudonocardiaceae bacterium | reverse complement strand
CCAACCTCGGAATACACCGCCCCCCGCACCACCACCGAACACACCCTCACCCAAATCTGGACCAACGTACTCCACGTCGACCGAATCGGAATCCACGACAACTTCTTCGAACTCGGCGGCGACTCCATCCTCAGCATCCAGCTCGTCTCCCGTGCCCGCCAGGCGGGGGTGCGGGTGACGTCCAAGGACATCTTCCTGTATCCGACGGTCGCTGAGCTGGCTGCGGTGGCTGAGGTAGAGGCGTTACCGGGGTGGGTTGAGGGAGAAGTGGTGCTGGGTTCGGCGCCGCTGGCGCCGATCCAGCGGTGGTTCTTCACGACTTACGGTGTGCTGGGGCATTTCAACCAGTCGATCGTTGTGGAGTTGGCCGAGGATCTCGACACCGATGCGTTGTCGGTGGCGGTGAATGTGCTGCTGGCGCAGCATCCGGCATTGCGGATGCGCTTCTCCCGAGTCGACGGTCAGTGGTGTCAGGACGTTGCGTCCACAGAGTCGGTTGAGGTGTTCGGTCAGTGTGACTTGTCGGGTCTGGATGAGCAGGACCAGCGGGTGGCGATGGAGCAGGCCGCGCTTGCCGCCCAGTCCGGTCTGGACCTTGCCGAGGGCCCGTTGCTGCGGGCGGTGTTGTTCTGTTTCGGGCCTGGTCGGCGGCCTGTGTTGTTCATCGCGGTGCATCACCTGGTTGTTGATGGGGTGTCGTGGCGGATTCTGCTGGGTGATCTGCAAGCGGGCTATCTGCAGGCTCGTCGTGGTGATCTGGTGGAGTTGGAGCCGACCGGGACGTCGTTTGCCCAGTGGGCGCGCTTGTTGAGCGAACATGTCCAGGGCGGTGGTCTGGATGGTGACTTGGCGTACTGGTCGACAGTGGCGCACGACGCGTTGCCTGACTTGCCGGTCACCCGGACCGGGCTGAACACGGCCGCTTCGAGCCGCACGGTGTCGGTGCGGTTGGGTCGGGAAGACACCGATGCGTTGTTACATCGGGTGCCGGGGGTGTACCGGACGCAGATCAACGACGTGTTGCTCAGCGCCCTGGGGCAGGTGTTGTCGGGCTGGACCGGGCGGGATCGGGTGCTGGTCGGGCTGGAGGGCCACGGCCGCGAGGAGCTTCTCGACGGGGTGGACCTGTCCCGGACGGTGGGGTGGTTCACCTCTCAGTTCCCGGTCGCGCTGACCATCCCGGTCGGCGGGGACTGGCGTGCGGTGTTGACGTCGGTGAAGGAACAGCTGCGAGCCATCCCGCACCGGGGGCTGGGCTATGGGGCACTGCGCTATCTGAGCCCGGAAGACTCCGCGGCGGGAACGCTACCTGCGGACGCGCAGCCGCAGATCTGTCTGAACTATCACGGCCAGTGGGAGCTGGCAGCGGACTCCGAGGGGCTCTACCGCGGCTGGCTGGACGGGCTGGCGCCGGATCATGCGCCCGAGAGCAGCCGATCTTATCTGCTGGATGTCACCGGGATAGTCGCCGACGGCAAGCTGGAACTGAGCTGGACGTATTCGGAGAATGTGCACGATGAGGCCACCGTCGCGCAGTTGGCGTCGGAGATGGTCGAGGCGCTGCGGCAGATCGTCCAGCATTGCGCCCAGTCCGGTGCCGGTGGCTGCACACCCTCGGACTTCCCGCTAGCCCGGCTCGATCAGGCCGGTGTGGACCGTCTGGTGGGCGACGGGCACCTAGTGGAGGACATTTATCCGCTGACGCCCTTGCAGGCCGGGATGGTGTTCCACAGCCTGCTCGACACCGACTCCACCGCCTATGTCGACCAGATCCAACTGCGGCTGTCCGGCGTCTCCGACGCCCAGATTCTGGGTACCGCCTGGCAGCGGGTGGTTGACCGCACGCCGCTGCTGCGCAGCGTGGTGGTCTGGGACGGGGTGGACGAGCCGCTGCAAGTAGTGCACCGCAAAGTTGTGTTGCCGATTGCGTACCACGACTGGCGTGGTCTGTCGGAGGTGGAGCGGGCGCGAGTCATGGCCGCAGACCGTGCCGCCGGGATGGATCTGAGTACCCCGCCGTTGTTGCGGCTGCTCATCGCCACGCTGTCCGACAACGAGGTCCTGCTGGTCTGGTCCGCGCACCACGTGATGCTGGACGGCTGGAGCATGGCCGCGGTGTTCGCCGAGGTGTGCGAGCAGTACGCGGCGATCCTGCACAACCGGGTACCCCAACTGGCCACCCGGCGTCCGTTCCGGAATTACCTGCAGTGGCTGGATGAGCAGGACAGTCAGCAAGCGGAACAGCACTGGCGGCAGGTGCTGTCCGGGTTCGAGTCGTCGACATCGTTGGCCTATGACCGGCAACCCAGGGAAGCGCACCGTTCTGAGTCCACGGAATCGTTGGGCATTGAGCTTGGGGCTCAGGAGTCGGCGCGGTTGCACCTGCTGGCTAAGCGTAATGGTTTGACGTTGAACACGGTGGTGCAGGGTGTGTGGGCGTTGTTGTTGTCGCGGTATAGCGGTGAGCGTGATGTGGTGTTCGGCACGATTGTTTCGGGTCGGCCGGGCGAGTTGGTGGGTGTGG
>JBGSWT010000228.1:0-20235 GCA_041751815.1 Pseudonocardiaceae bacterium | reverse complement strand
GGCCTGCCATTGGTGCGGGTGCGCGTAGGGCCTGGGAACCTGAACCTCACGGACCGCCAGGCCGTACTCGCTCTGCAGCCACGTGCCGACGTCGCCGGCAACGGCCATGACGGCGTCGCGGTTGCGGCTCGGCGTCGTCTGCCCCGGCTCGGCGACCTGGATCTTCAACTGGTCCATCATCGCCAGCCCCCTGGACGTGGCCAGCGATGCCGAGGACAGGTAACCGTTGGCCCGCTGCTCCTGTGGTGAGGGCGAGAGGCTGGGGTCATACACGGTATCGGCCACCCGCAGCCCGACCCGTTCGCCGCTCTCTGTCTCGATGGTCACGGTGTCGCCGACCGCCACGCCCAGCAGCTCGAGTGAATCCTTTCTGATGAAGATCTCTCCGGCTGACGGTGGCCAGCTGCCCTGCTCCACGTGGAACTTCGCCATCCGCATCGGGTCGTCCGACGCCGCCACGTATACCTGCATCGAGATACCCTGCGGCTGGCCGTTGACCTCGACATCGGTGACGAACTGGGTGCGTCCGGTCGCCTCGATGACGCCCGGCTGGTTACGAGCCTGCGCCGCGATCGCCGCCATCTTCTCGGCGTCAATGTCCTCGTCGAGCACGATCGTCGCCGAAGCGGGCTCGGTGCCCGTGTACGCGCTGCTGGTCTCCCTGCCTATGGTGGCCCAGGCAATAAGCACCCCGCCGAACACCGTCAGGCTGACCGCGATCGCGATCACCATCAACACGAACCGGGACACCGACGCCCGCAGGTCTCGGCCCAGCTTGACCGTCAGCAGGCTGGTCACGCCGGCACCCCCGTCCGCTCGTCCTCGACGATGCGGCCGTCCATCAGGGTCACCTCTCGACCGACGATTGACCGGATGTCGTTTTCATGAGTGACCACCACGATGGTCCGTCCTTCGGCGTTCAGGTCGGCGAACACCTTCAGGACAGCGCCGGCCGTGACGGAGTCAAGGTTGCCGGTCGGCTCGTCGGCCAGCAGCAGCGGCGGGTCATTGGCCAGCGCCCGGGCGATCGCTGCGCGTTGCTGCTGGCCGCCCGACAGCGTGGCGGGCAGTTTGTCAGCCTGGTCACCGATGCCCACTCGGTCCAGTAATTCCTGCGCCCGATCGCGCCGTTCGCCGACCTGGATCTTCTTTGCGAAATCCATCGGCAGCATCACGTTCTCGATGACGGTCAGCGTGGGCAACAGCTGGAAGAACTGGAACACCAGCCCGACGTTGCCCCCCCGCCAGGCGGCCAGTCCGGACTCAGGCAACGAACCGAGATCGGCGCCCGCAGCATGAATGGTCCCAGAAGTGGGCCGATCGATACCGGCGAGCAGATTCAACAACGTCGTCTTACCACTGCCCGACCGGCCCACGATCGCGACGAACTCGCCCTGCACGATATCGAGGCTGAGGTGGTCGACGGCGACGACCTCACCGGCGGCCAGCGGATACGTCTTGACGACGTCGATGACCTGTATCGCAAAACCCATGATGAGTACTCCTCGCTTCGCGACAGCTGGTTTCGAAGTCGCCAAAGGAACAGCTGGGTCTACGGCACGGCACTGTGGACCGCTCGTGCTGCTTACGCCGGCCGGGTAATGCCCTGCAGCTTCTACACCGCCAGCACCGCCACGACGCCGGAGGGCGGTGTGTGGACACCGGACGATGTGTGGCGACCGGGGCCGTGGCCACCAGAGCCACCGCCGAGGAGGAGCACCATGATGACAACCGACAGGACCACGACGATCGCGACGATCCCGGACAGCCACACCCAGCGTGGTGTGCCGGTGGTCGATCTGCGTTCGGGCCCCACGCCGGTGTCGACGTCGCGGCGCGAGTCAGCCATGTGTGTCCTCCTCTGTCGCGCGTGGTTGCGGTCGACACGACACACTTTACGAGACAGTTTGTCTGTGTCAAGTCTAGAATGTCTCGATACGTGTCATCACGTATACTCGGGTGGTGCCGAGGCTGTGGAACGAGACGATCGAGGCGCACCGCCGCGCGGTGCGCGACGCGACCTTGGACACCACTGCAGCGCTGGTCGCCGAGCACGGGCTGCGGTCAGTGACGATGTCGCAGATCGCCGAGAAGACCGGCATCGGACGTGCGACGCTGTACAAGTACTTCTCAGACGTCGAGGCGATCGTGTTCGCCTGGCACGAACGTCAGGTCACCGGTCACCTCGAACATCTCGTCGAAGTCCGGGACCAGGCCGGCGACGCTGGACAGCGACTCAATGCTGTGCTCGAGGCCTACGCGCTCATTTCCCACGAACACCACGGCACCGAACTCGCGGCACTGCTGCATCGAGGTGAGCACGTCGCCCGAGCGCGGCAGCAGCGCAGCGCCCTCCTCCGAGACCTGCTGGCAGCGGGCGCCAAGACCGGCGACCTCCGGGATGATGTCGCGCCGGACGAGCTTGCGAGCTACTGCCTCCACGCCCTGACGGCCGCCAGCAGCCTGCCGTCCAAGGCCGCGGTCCGCCGGCTCGTCACGGTCACTCTGGCTGGGTTGCACCCCACGCCGACTCGTGAACAACAGTCGAGATCTGCGGATGAAGATCTTTAGGCGCCCCAATGTCCGCCAGCGGTAACGATCCCGCCGTGGCTGCCGCCGGTGTCCGGCCCCTCGATCCTCGCTGGCCCCACCTACGTCACACCGAAGCGACCGCGATGGTGGGCCGTTGCAGACGACCTGCCCGGTCGAGCCGGCTGACGCCCGCGGCACAGAGCAGACCGATGCCGGCCAGGGTCAGCCACGGCAGCGCCGGCAGGCCAGCAGCCCTGCCCAGGTCCAGCGCGGTGCCGGTAAGCAAGTTCCCCAGCATGATCCCGATCCCGCACACGGTGTTATACAGGCCGTAATGCGTGGCCACCAACCGGTTATCGGACAATGTGACGATCGTGTCCATCTCGAAGGGGAACACGACGATGGTGCCCAGGGCGAGCAGCGCTGCGGAGCACACCAGCGGCGCCAGCAGCACCGCGGTGAGCGGTGTCGTGGTGCCGGCAGTTGCGGTTGCGGTGGCCAGCGGCGGCAGGAACGCCGCTGCCATCAGACCCAGGCCCACCACGAGGCAGCGGCCCGGGCCCCAGCGGTTGCGGCACCATGCCGTGATCCGCGTCTGCCCGGCGATGGTGAGCAGCCCTGAGACTGCGAACAGGGCGGCTACTCCAACGGTCCCGGCCACGCCGCTGCCGGCGAGGCGACGTACTTCCAGCGGTAGGGCGAGGTAGACCTGGAAGGCCAGCACGTAGCTGCCGATCATGGCGATCGAGAAGAGCATGAACGAGCGGTTCCCCAGCACTGAACGCCATTGCGTCAATACCGAGTTTGCCCCGCCGTCCGTGGTGTCGAAGCCCCGGCGCTGTGGCAGCGCGCGCAGCTGCGCAATGCTGAGCACCGCGAATACCCCCGCCGCGACGGCACACGTGAGGCGGAAGTCGATTCCGGTCAGTGCCAGCCCGAGCAGTGGGCCGAGCAGGATCCCGGTCTGGTAGAAGATGTTGAACAGCGCGAAGGCCTCCACTCGGCGCTCGCCGGCGTCGTGGGCGAGGTAAGCGCGGACCGCGGGGTTGAACAGTGCCCCGGCGAAACCGATGGCGGCCGTGGCCGCGATGAGCGCGGGCACCGAGTCCACCAGGCCCAGCAGCCCGAAGCCGGCGGTGCGCAGCACGAAGCCCGCCACGATCAGCGGTTTGTAGCCCAGCCGGTCGGCCAGCGTGCCGCCGATGAGGAACATGCCCTGCTGGGAGAAGTTACGGACACCCAGCACCAGGCCGACGACCCAGACGGCTAACCCGAGGTCGCCCGCCAGGTAACCGGCGAGGTAGGGGATGAGCATGTAGAAGCCGACGTTGATGCCGAACTGGTTGATCACCAGTAGCTGCACCGGCCGATCGAAGGAGCGGAACTGCGCCATCGTGCGCATCAGCGGCCCTCCTGCCCGGCTATCGGGTCGAGCACCCGGCGACACCGCGTCCAGCGGGTAACTTCGCGCTCGGTGGGATGGGCGATCTCATCGGGTTCGGTCGGCAGGTGGGCAGTCAGCAGCCCATACCGGTGGCAGTAATCGTCGTTGAACACGGTGTCGAAGTAGCGTTGCGGACCGTCGGGGAAGATCGCGGCGATCCGCGCGTCCGGCTCTTCGGTGCGGGCCAACCAGCTCGCCACCAGCGCGGCGGCGCCCACACTCCAACCACCAGTTGCATACTGCGCGCTCGCGAGTAGTCGCGCCGCGCGTACAGCCTCACCGGGGGCGACCCAGTGCACCTCATCAAAGGCGGCGTAGTCAATGTTGCGCGGGTAGATGCTCGATCCCAGCCCGCGCATCAACCGCGTCCGGGCGGGCTGCCCGAAAATTGTGGAACCCACGGTATCGACGCCGACCAAGCGTAGGTGCGGGAAGAACTCCCTCAGCACTCGGCTCACACCGGCCGAATGTCCACCGGTGCCCACCGAGCACACCAGCACGTCGACCCGGCCCAGCTGGGCCACGAGTTCCAGCGCCATCGGCGCATACCCAGCCACATTGTCCGGATTGTGATACTGGTCCGGGCCGAACGATCCCGGATGCTCGGCCAGCAGTTCATCCACCCGATGCCGGCGGGACTCCTGCCAGCCCCCGGTGGGGTGTGGGCTGTCGATGACATCGATCCGTGCCCCGTAGGCGGTCAGCAGTCGGTGCATGATCGGCTCCAGGCCCGGATCAGTGACCAGGGTCAGGGGATGTTCGTAGACAATGCCAGCCAACGCCAGCCCCAGGCCGAGCGTCCCACTCGTCGACTCGACGATCATCCCACCGGGCCGCAGGTCACCGCGCTCGCGGGCGCGCTTGACCATATGTAGGGCCGCCCGATCCTTCATCCCACCCGGGTTGTGCCCTTCGAGCTTCGCCCAGAAACCGCGCCCTGCCGGGTTCAGCGGCCGGTCGATCCACAGCACCGGGGTGCTGCCGACCGCACCGGCGACCGTGTCACAGCGCGGCGCGTATCCGGGGGTCAGTACCTGAGCCGGGGACAGGCTGGGCTGGCGCGCGTCAAGCGCGCGCTGAAGTAATACCTCCATTGACCTGATCTCTCCTGTAATGAGTGGCGAGGACGGTGCGCGCAGCAGCGACCCACGCGTGCCCTTGCCGGCAGGCGATCAGGTCGTTGCAGTGGCGCGCCTTACGTCCGCGCGACACACTCCGAGATCAGGATGTGACGTCCGGATGGAGATGATCGAGAAACGGTAGACGGCGGGCCTCGCCGCTGAAGCCCAAGCAGAACCAGGGCACTAGCCGCCGACCAACCCACCTCGTCGGGGCCAATCGGGGCATCCGCCTGATCGGCCGCCCGACGCGACGAGGCATAGACCGTGTCGGCCGCGTTCTTGTGCTGGTGACCGACGTTGTGGTGACACGGGTGCTCTGCCGGTCCAATCGCCGCAGCTTCGGTGTGCGCGGATTCGCTGTGCGCGTGACCCGCCGTACCGTGAGCCGCGCCGTGCGGCCCGGCCCCGGTACCGACCACGCACTCGGCTACCGCCCCGAACGCGAGAAGCCCCCATAGGGCGAGCCCAAGCATGAGGGCCCGCCGGCGGAAGATCCTCCCCTTATCCCGCACCCCGCCACCCTACGGCGGTGACCGGGGCGCCGCGCAGGCCCAAGCCCATTAAGCACAACCCTCACTCGATAGTGTCCATAATGGACTCGATCGTGGCCACTGTGGACTGATTGACTACATTCTGCAGTGTCCTGCGAGCCCGGTGGGCGTCCGGGCAGTCAGCGGGCTTGCGCACGCAGAGTCGTTCGACGACCCCCCGCCGCATGGACGTGCGGGCAGCTAGGCGGGGGGGTGCAGCCCAGCCAGGATGACCGTGACGAGCCGGCGAACCGCGGCCTTAGACGGCAGGCTACTAGCCGCCGTGAGGGCGTGGAGGCAGTAGCTCGCGAGCTCAGCAGGCGCGACATCATCCCGGATGTCGCCGATTTCTGCGCCCTCGGCCAGCAGGTCTCGGATCATGTCGCTGAGCTGCTGCTGCGCTCGGGCGACGTGCTCACCTCGATGCAGGAGTGCGGCGAGCTCGGTGCCGTGGTGCTCGTGGGAAATGAGCGCGTAGGCCTCCAGTACAGCTTCGAGCCGCTCGCCAGCGTCGCCAGCCTGGTCCCGGACTTTGGCGAGATATTCGAGGTGGCCAGTGATCTGACGCTCGTGCCAGGCGAACAGGATCGCCTCGGCGTCAGAGAAGTACTTGTACAGCGTCGCACGTCCGATGCCGGTCTCCTCGGCGATCTGCGACATCGTGACCGACCGCAGCCCGTGCTCGACCACCAGCGCCGCGGTGGTGTTCAGGATCGCGTCGCGCACCTCGCGGCGGTGCGCCTCGATCGTCTCGTTCCACAGCTTCGGCACCACCGAAGGATACATGGTGACGAATATAGAGACACGATATATTGACACAGACACAATGTCTCGTAAACTGTTGCCATGTAGGCCTTGACAATCACGCGCGACAGAGGAGGACACGCTCATGGCTGACCCGCCCCGCTATCCCGACTCCCGGGAGCACACCGGCGGCGACGCCAGCACACCACGCTGGGTGAAAGTGTTGGGGACCATCGGCATCGTCCTGGTCCTGCTGGTTGTCATCATGATGTTCCTCGGCGGTGGTGACCATGGCCCTGGTCGCCACACTCCGTCCGGTGACGTGGGTAGCAACACGCCGCTCCCCAGCGTCACAGAACTCGGCGGCTCTGGTGGCCACGCACCGCCCGAGGGTGGCCACTGATGATCATGGCACCCCGGCTCCGCAAGTTCGCGCTCACCGTCCATGTCACGTCCTCGGTCGGCTGGCTCGGCGCGGTCGCTGGCGTCCTCGCTCTCGCCGTCGCCGGCATGACCAGCCGGGATGCCCAGACGGTGCGTGCAGCCTATCTCGTGATGGAGCTGACCGCCTGGTTCGTCCTCGTCCCGTTCGCCCTCGCCTCGCTGCTTACCGGGCTTGGCCCGTCCCTGGGCACCACGTGGGGCTTGTTCCGACACTATTGGGTCCTGTTCAAACTCCTGATAACCGTCCTTGCCACCATCGTCTTGCTGATGTACACGCAGACACTGAGCTACCTAGCAGGCGTGGCAACACAGACGACGTTGTCCAGTGCCGATCTCGGCGTGCTGCGGACCCCATCTGTCGTGCTCCACGCCGGTGCCGCCCTGCTGCTGTTGCTCGTGGCCACAGTGCTGGCGGTGTTCAAGCCGCCGGGCATCACCCGGTACGGGCGACGTAAGCAGCACAAGCAGCGCGCTGAGGTGACGACGGCATAGGAGCGCAAACGGCGCGGCTCCTCAACTCTGCCCGACCTGACTCTCAGCCGAAGGTCAGCGGCTTGCCACGCTGATCACACGAGTTCGCCTTCTCCGCCATCCTCAGCGCACCCTACGTCACCACTTCAGGCGTCAGGCGTCTCGCGCCCATCATTCACCCCTCGCCGTGGTCGCCTATCCATTTGCCGCCTAATACGTAAGCCACCGGTTCTCCACGCCGCCACCGGACGATATACCCATCCTGTCGGGAGCGGTCAAGAAGCACCCAGCCGACTACCGCCGTGGTAGGTGCGGCTCCACCTGTGATCATACCGTTTCGCCCTCAATGACCACGGGTGTTTTCAGTGCACGCTTGCGGATGCATTCAGCAATGTCGGCAAGCCAGCTACTCAGGGCAAGCTGATCCTCGCACGAGAGGCCGCTCTCGATGACTCCCGCACAGAACGCGCCGCACGCGTCCGTCATACGCCGTAGTTCGAGCAGAAGCTGACGGTCTTCGTCAGTCACAGTCCAACGCCTGTTCACCCTGGGAGGCGGGAAAGCGGGAATGGTACAAATACCAGGTCATCCCAGCCACTCTCCAAGAGCCTCAAAGAGCTGGGTAGCGGCAGTCCTGTCCAGCCTGAGCACGCAGGAGCCATCAATGTGCGGGTTCAGTACGATTTCCTCGTTAACGTTCGTCACGCGGAGGTTGCAGTGCCCCTTACTGCCGTGGGTCTGGCAGGTGGCGGGGATTGTTCGGTCAGGCAATCCGTATTCATGAACCTCATGCATTCGTGGAGCACTCCAAGCTCTTGCTTGTCTCGCTGGACGGCACCCAGGACCAGGGAGCGCCGGACTGGCGAAGCGGGTGCATCCCAACGAGGGACGCGCCAGCGCAGCGTTCAGCCCGGCCCTGGGGCCTTGATCGCAACCGTGCCCGTGTCCCCGGGGACAACCCACCCTGAGCAGTCGCGATTTCTGGACAACGGATATCCCGACCGCATGAGGAACTTCCGCGCCGAGTTGGGCGGATTGCCCCCCATCGGTAGCGTCTATCTGCCACGTGCGAACGCCGCCTACAGTGTGAGGCTGCACAACATTGAGGAAGTCGCCATGTCTGAGCTGCGCAGCCAGAAGCAGCAGCGTGAGCACCTGGCGCGCTCGTTGCGGGCCGACGGCAGGTCATGGGTCGAGGTGGCAACGGTGCTCCAACAGCGCTACCGGGTCAATGCACGAGTAGCGTTCCGCTACGCCCGTGGCTGGAGCCAGCGCCAGGCTTCCGATGAATGGAACCGGCGTTGGCCCGATGAGCTGAAGACCTTCAAGACCTTTTCTTATTGGGAGCAGTGGCCAAGCACCACCGGGCATGCTCCGTCCTTTGACAACTTCAGCAAGCTGGCACAACTTTATGAATGCGCCGTCAGCGATCTGCTCGTTGACTTGCCTGATTTCCGGCATCTTGACACCACGACCAGCACGCAGACAACAGCATTGACGATTCATAAGGCCGGTGTCGAGCTTGTATCGTCGAACGATTCCGCTGTGCGCACAACGGCTACCGGTCTACAGCTTCCCGACAACTTTATTACACTGCTTATCCAGTACCTTAGCTCGCTAGCACCGTCTGATCGTGGCGGGCTCACCATGCCCAGTGACCACGACCAGGCGTATTATCAGCTTGTTCAGTTTCTCCGCAGTTGGGCGCACACCATGGACCGTCGCGATGTACTGCGTGTTCTGGGATGGGCAGCGGCCGCCGCATCCATGTTCCCGAGCATTAACGGTGATGAGCGCCAGCGCGTGGCCTCAGCGCTCGGCAAGCCGAGCCGGGTTGACGTACAGACGATCGAGCACATCGAAACGGTGCTGTGGCGCTGTCAACGGCAGGATGATGCGCTCGGTCCGCAAGCGGCACTCGATACCGTTCTTGCCCAGCGCAATCTGGCCAGAGTACTCGTGCGCGAGTGCCCGGCATCGCTTCGGCCACGGATGCTCTCCGTGCTCAGCAACGCGTCGCGCCACGCTGGCTGGCTGTCCTTCGACCTCAATGACTTCGAGAGTGCAAGGTATTACTACGAAGATGCTCGTGCCTCAGCCCACGAGGCGGAGAACGTCGAGCTGGGCGCCTTCGTGCTGTGCAATATGAGTCACTTGGCAACGTGGCAGCGCAAGCCGCGCATCGGCATTGACCATGCCGTTGCTGCCGGCGAGTGGGCAAAGCGCACTGATGACGTGGCGTTGCGGGCATATGCAGCGGACGTAGCCGCGCGGGCCTATGCCGCTGACGGACAGTCGGAAGCGTGCCTGACCGCGCTTGAGATTGCTGGAACAGCGCTCAGGATGACGGGTGACCAACAGCCGAGCTACGTTTACTTTTATGACGAAGGGCAGCACTCCTCGACGCGCTGCTTGTGCCACCTTGAGCTGCATGAGCCCCAGCCTGCCGCAGCCTATGCCGAGCAGTCACTCAAGACCCTTGACCGGTCATACGCTCGGAACGTGGCTTTTGTTACTATGAATCTAGGGATAGCCCACATACAATCCAACGAGCTTGACGAGGCGGCGCGACTGCTCGGCGAGGCCGGGGAGATCGTGGCGGTTAACAGTTCGGCCCGGTTGGTCGGGCAGTTGAAACAGGCCCGCACTGATATGCAGCCTTGGCAGCGTACCGCTGCCGTTCGTACGCTCGATGACCGTTTAGCGTCTTACGGTTTGGCATGAAGTGGCAGCAGGTACACATCGAAGAACGGTGACACTGCTCCTTCCGGAGCTTTCGTCGTGCCGACCCGTTGCCAGCCAAGGTGCTCGTAGAACTCCTTGGTGTCGGTCGCAACGGGCTGTACAGTGAGCGTGGCACGCTGTTCCGGTCGACTGGCGAGCAGCACATCCAGCAGTGCTCGCCCTATACCTCGCTTGCGGTAATCCTCCCGTACAGCAACGTCAATGATGGCGAATGTCCGCCCCTTCCACTCGGCCCTCAGCTCATCTGGCAGCGGCTCTGCTATACCCGACCACCACTGCGTGTCTGACGTCAGGCCTACCCCGTAGGCGAAGCCCACGAGCTCGCCAGCAGCCTCGGCGGTCACGAGGGCAAACGTGGGGTTCGAGATGAGCCTGATCAGGGACTGCCGATGGCGTTCGGACTCGTCGTCCGTCCAACGGAATGGCGGCTGCGAGAATACGGTGTCGTAGAGCAGGCAGAGGGGGTCGAGCAAAGCGGATGCTTGGCCGGCGTCGCAGTGGTTGAGTGTTACGCCGTCAGGTCTTGACATGTGGACAAGTATAGTCCTGGCTCAGACGCGCGAGTGGCCACGGCCGGATAAACGGCGACTACCACTCATTTGTTCAGGTACTACCAAGGACTGCGTGACTGCTGGGAGACGATGATGATTGCAGCAAGCTTGAAATTCTATGGGATTGGAAGGCAGAGGGTTTCTTAGATGAGGACACCCAAGAGGATGAGGGACAGTAGAGTAACAAGTAGAGCCAAGTTTCCCCTACATCCGTGGCGACCGGCCCAACAACCCCGCCACGGCGCCTACAATCATCACCGCATTATCCCGGCTCCAGGTAAAGTATTCCCACGGGGTCGTCGTGACTGGCACCACTGGGCGGGCTGTAAAAGTCACCGATAAGCACCCGCCAGCGCCGCCCCTGTGTATTCCCCTTCGCTTTTGCGCCCGGCGCTGACTGATCCGGCGGCACGACTTGCCGCACGTAATCCAGCGCGAGGCGAGCCTCAGTGATCGCCTCCTCGTACCTGCCGTCCGTGATGTATCCCTTGGCTTCACGGATACCGACGACCGTACTCATCTACGACTACCGCAAGCACGTGGTCACTTTCGGTGCCCATTCCTGCAGGTGATGGGCAGTGGTGTTCACGCCGCGCAAGTCGACAGACGGACCGACTCGTCGTCGACTCGTTATCTCTGGTCAGCGACTTGATCTAGCCCATCAAGATCACAAATCTTCGGCTAGGGACGCCAGTCGAATGGGAAGTGTTTGCTGGACCCGCCGCGGTACTCGTGGGAGAAGTCGAATCCCTCGGCGTGGTCCTTCTTGACCACCCCCCAGGTCGCGATCTGCCCGGGACCCACCTCCGCGCCGGGCGGGTTGACCGTGGTGACGCGCTGGTTCGGGTCGCTGGTCGGTCCGGTCAGTGCCTCGACCCGCACATCGACCTTGCCGGGGATCTCGGCCTGCCAGTAAGTGAGGTCCGGCGCGGCGTCGAAGGTGATCGGGGCGTATTCGATGCCTCGCAGCTCCCCGATGAGGCTGCCGAACTCACCCGGCCAGCCACCTCCTGGGCCGGTGAAGATCCGTTCCAACGCGCGGCGCTGGTCGGCGTCGGCCTTCGAATCGATGTAGAACATCAATGTCATCGTCGCGTTCGGATCATTGATCCACATATTGCCCTCGAACTCACCGAGGGCGACCACGCCCAAGCCGGACAGGTCGGTGTCGCCATAGTGACCATCGTGGACCTGCCAGACGAGGGTGAAGAGGCAGTCCCCGTGGGTTGGGGTCTGTGCGAAGCTGCAAGGACATGGCAGCTTGCAGCTGCACACGTCGAACCACTCGCCGCGCAGTTGCCAGTCGGTCTTCGCCGGTGCGGTCATGATTGTTCACTCATTACCCTCTGGGGGTATATGACAGGACTGACGGTAGGTCCCGGGAAGAGCTATGGCAAGTACCCCCATGGGGTACTTGCAGATGTGGCGTAGTTGCTGGGCATCACAAGTACCGAGGCAGCTGCGCGCGGGAGAGCCCGCACGTCGTCGGCCAGCTCACCGGCGTCGCCGCCACCGCCGTGGACAGGGCACTCGTGGCCCTCGTGTCATCGGTCTCGCCTGCGCGGCGGGACGGTGGGACGATCGGTGCTCGCTGGGTTGCGGCGCGCGCCGCTGCTTCTCATCTGGTGAGGCTGTCGGTGGACATCGCGAAGTGGGCCATGGTGCCGGCGATCGCGTCAGTGTGGCGGTCCAGTGCTGTGGAGTCGATGTTATCGAGCCGATCGCAGGGCGTGTGGTAGCAGTGGTCGAAGACCTCGCCGGCTCGCCCTCCCCAGCGCGCGACCTGCTCGGCGGTCTTTTCCGCACTGTCACCGCTATAGATACCGCCAGATGGGATGCCGGCATCGATGAACGGTACATAGTCGGAGCCGCCCTCGAATTCGGTGGTCTCGGCGGTGACGCCGGCGGCGGCCAACTGGTCGACCAGCACCCGCGCCACCGTCGCCGATCCGGGCGGCCCAGATTCTTCCGAGTCGCCACCCTGGCCGCCCTGGACCAGGTAGCCGGGATTCGGGGAGCCGACCATGTCCACATTCAGGTAGAACGCGATCCGGTCGCGGTCGTCCTCGGAGAGCGTCTCGACGTAGTCCGTCGAACCGATAAAGCCGACCTCCTCCGAGCCCCACCAGGCGAACCGCACCGCGTTGCTGACCGCGGGCGAGCCGCCCAGTCTCACCGCGATCTCCAGCAGCGATGCCACACCGGAGCCGTTGTCGTTGATCCCGGGTCCCTCCGGCACCGAGTCCAGGTGCGCGCCAACCATCACCACCCGTTCCGGACTTCCCGTTCGGGTCTGCGCGATCACGTTCCGTACGTTGGTGTCGTCCACCCGGAACGTGGGCGTGCTCACCTCATAGCCCGCGTCGCGCAGGATTCCGGCCACGTAGTCCACGCTCGCGTCGTACCCGGGGCCTGGGGAGGCCCGGTTGCCACCGTTCTCGTCGGCGATCCGCTGCAGTACCTCGAGGTGGGTGAAGGCGCCTGCACCGGTCACGTCGGCGACCAGTCGGCTCTGCAGCGAGTTGACGGACGGTGCCGGCGCGGTCGACGTGCATCCGACGAGTATTACGGCGCTGACGATCGCGACGGCGATGTACAGTGCGTTACGCATGTGGTCCCCCTGCGGACTTCGTCCGGTCCGACCGCGGCCATGATTAAGGCCCGTGCTCGTGGTGCCTGTGGTGATCGCCATGCTCCCCGGGAGGCTCGCCCTCCCCGGAGCGCTCGCGGGGGGGAGGTTCGGCCCGCAAGTCCCCGGGGAAGCGCGAGTTGCTGTTGTCGGATTCCTGGAACCCCCGCTCGGACTGCTGATCGATCTCGATCGGGCGCATCCGGCCCGTCACGGTGTTGCCGGTCACAACGCTGCCGGTTGACTCCCCGGTGAGCTGCACCGCGCGGTCACCACGACCGGAGAAGCGGTTGCCACGCACGATGACCTGGGGGAAGTTCCGTAACATGACGGCCTGGGAACCGTTGACCGCGCAGGTGTTGCCCTCGAAGGTGATCGTGGTCTGCCCGGGCGGGGCGCTAGCGGCGCGGCGATCGTCGATGGTGGCGATCAGGCACTGGACGTCGACGTTGGTGCAGACATTGTTAGTGATGACGACGTCGTAGGTGGGCGGGGTGTCGTCGCTGTCGTAGGTCTGGAAGCAATCGGTGTGCGGACCCTCGTCGCGGTAGCCGCTCGCTTTGATGTCCTTGATCGTGTTCTCGGTCAGCCGGTGACCCTTTCCGAAGAACCGGATGCCGTCGGCGTCGTTTTGAGTGCGCGCTATCGACTCACTCACCGTGTTGTTCTGGACCGTGACCCGCTCGCCACTGAACCAGATACCGGTGCCGTCGGCACGCTGCACGGTGTTCGACTCGAGGATCGTGTCAACACAGCCCGTGCAGACCAGACCGTTCTCGGCGGCGTTGTAGATCACATTGTTGCGGGCGACGAGTCCGCGACCCTCCATGGTCAGGCCATCCCCATCGCGCAGCGTCAGGCCTTTGATAACGACGTAGTCGGCCTTGACGTTCACGCTGCGCATGGCTGCGCCGTCAGCGACGATCGTGAGTGGCTGCTGCGACGTACCCGAGGTCGTCACCTCCAGTTCGGCGTCGGTGAGACCGTCGCCACTCAAGCACACTGTGCTACCGGGCCTGGCCTGCGCTAAAGCCGCGCTGGCCTGCTCGGGCTCGGTGATCCGATCGGCGCAGTCCGCCGGGAGCGGGCCAGCCTGGTTGGAGGGAGGCGGGGCGCCGGGAGGTGGAGGATCGACGGACTGGCCAGCCGTGCAACCGCTGACGATCAGCACCAGCCCGATCACCGTGGTCAGCACGCGGACCATGACACCATTCACTTGCTGCCCCTTCCCTGCATCAAGCGCCTCGCGGTGGCGACAAGCGTGTCTCCAACCTCGGAGCGGTGAGACAGGGCCGTGATCGCGGTGTCGATGGCTGCCTCGGCGTTGCGGGAGTCCTCGCGGCGCCCGTCGTCGTCACCGCTGGGGTACCGGACTTCGACGGCCGAGCTGCCGACACGGACCGCCGATCCGGTCCGTTTTGTCGTTGCTGTATCCGGCTGGCGAGGCTTTGCGGCACGTCTCTTTCGGAGGCTCCGCGCGGTGCTCAGTGCCGCCTGGAGCGTCTTGTTGGCGATCTTGGCGGTCTCGAGGAGGAGCGGGAGCGGATCGCGGTCTGAGAAGAACGCGCCGGTGGGCACCCGCCTGGTCCGCAACGCGGCAAGCAGCGTGCGGCCGTCGAGGCGGCGACGTCGGGCCGCGACGAACACCGACCGCGGAAAAGCGGTCTCGTGAATCCAGATCGCCTCTCGGCTGGGCCGCCTCGGTGACGCTGGCAGCCTCAGTGCGTCGCGATAGGCCATCTCCACCAGGTTCACCCCGGCGGCGTCGGCGAGTGCGGTCTGCAGGTCCGGTCGGCCCACAGTCGGTTCGGTGATGAGCATCCGCCCGTCGCGAGTGCTGCGCCGAACCTCCAGCGAGCCGAAACCGACGTGCCCGGCGGTGTCGAGCAGCCGCCGGGTCAGCTGGTGCAACTCCGCGTCCTGGTGGGTCACGGCCAGGGCGGTGTTACCCGTGTCGACGTGCCACTGGGTGATCTTTCGTCCGACTTGGGCTGCTAACTCTTCGCGGTTGCGGTTGCGGTAGGTCAGACAGAAATAGACGTCGCTGTCTCGGCCCGGAATCCACTCCTGCACGACAAAGCGGTCACCGGCATCAAACGGAGCGAACGGAAGCCGTTCACAATCGGTGATGGAGTCGAATCGGTGGACCTTGTAGTGCCTACTGACGGCCCGCCATTGTGGCGTGTGCTCGGTCGGCTTGAACACCACGGGAAAGGTCATCTCGTGCAGGGTGGCGCGCAACTGGGCAGGGTTGGTGACGATCGCTGTGTGCGGAACCGGGAAGTCGTTGGCCAGTGCCCACTCGTGGAACACCGACTTGTCCAGCAATCGATCAACGATCGGCAGGTCGGGCAGCACGAAGTCGAACTGCGTGGCCAATTCGCCGGCGTGCTCGGCGACGATGCGCACCACCGTGTCGTCGGCAGGGAGCAGCACCATCGGGCCGTACCGCGCGTGAGCCGCCCGCAGCGTCGCCAGCCATGCTTCCGTAGTGGGGGCGCTAACCTGCAGGACACTGTGCCAAAGCTTCGAGCGGCAGGTCGGCGCCGTGGGGATCAGGGAGGCGCCAACGATGGGAACTCCCGTGTCGCGCAGGCCCCGAGCGATGGCCAGCCCAGTGGGGGTTCCGGCACCTGCGATGAGCGCCGGTGTCCGCTGACGGCCGGCGGGATCACCCACGTTCCCGTGAGACCCGCTGAGTGTCTCTGCCATCACTCCCCCACCTCGCAGTCACCAGCTACTACCTCTTATAGTAAGACTATCGCCCGTAGTAGATCGGCCGTTACGGTGAGCATCGCTACCACCCCTTCGTGCACGCTGAACGTGACCGACCCGGCGGCGGCCGGCCACCTCTACCTCATCACGCTGCGTGCCCGTACCCTCGGCTGCGGAGAGGTGGCGCCATGCAGGGATTGGGAGAGCTGGAAGAGGCGGTGATGGGCGTGCTGTGGCAGGCCCAGGAGCCGCTGACTGTCCGCGACGTCCTGTCGGAGATCAACCGCTCACGGGCGCTGGCCTACACCACCGTCATGACGGTGCTGGACAACCTGCACCGCAAGGGCTGGGCACAACGGGAGCTATCCGGCCGCGCCTACCGGTACCGGCCGACCGAGGCACGGCAGGAGGCTGCGGCCCGCGCCGTGCGTGATCTGCTCGCCTCCACCGGTGACCCCGACGGGGTGCTGCTGCACTTCGCGAGATCGGCGTCGGACCACGAGTCGACCATCTTGCGCCGCGCTCTGGGCGAGCGCAAAAGCCAATGACGATCGCCCTCATCCTGACACTCGGAGCGCTGCTCGTCGCCTGGATCGCTCCCCGGCTGCTCGAATACCGACTGCACACAGGCGCCGACTCGCAGAGTCTGCTGGTTACCTGGATCGCCCTTGTGGGCGGCACGCTGCTCAGCCTCACGACCGCCGTGAGCCTGGTACTTCTTCCTGATCACGGGCCTGCGCGACACGTCATGACCCTGGTGCACCACAGTTGGGCTGCGGTGTCCCACGGATCCGTGCTGCGGATCGACGAGGTTGCGGAGCTGCTGTCATTGGCACTCGTGGTGATCGCCGTGATGCGGTGCAGCGGCGGAGTTCTCCGTCACGCCCAGCAGCGGCGGACGCTGCACCGTAAGCACCTCGACCTGGTCCGCATCCTCACCGGCGGTGGGGCGACTCCGGGCTCCACGCTGTGGTTGGACGTGCCGCATCCGAAGGCCTACAGCGTGGCAGGGCGACACGCGCTCATCGTCGCCAGCGAAGGGCTGCGCCGTCAGCTCCCCCGGGACGCCGTCGCGGCTGTCCTCGAGCACGAGCGGGCCCATATACGCGGCCGACATCACCTGATAGTCGCGATCGCCGAGGTTATGGCCGTTGCGCTGCCGTGGCTGCCGTTGATGCGGCGCTCCCCATACCTGGTGCGGGCGCTGGTCGAGGTGTCCGCAGACTCAGTCGCCGCCCGTTCACACAGCCCCGGGGTGGTCCGCGCAGCGTTGCTGGGCATGTCGGCGGGTCTCACTCCGGCCCATGCTCTAGGGATGGCACCCGACGGCATCGCACTCCGGTTAGCCGCCCTGTCCTCGGGCCGATCGGAGCACAGTCGCCTCAAACGGGCACTGCACTCCGGGCTCGCCGGCACGATCGCAGTGCTGCTGCCCGCCTTCGCGAGCGCCACGCTCCTTGCGGCCGCAAATGTGGCGTTCCACTATCTCCTGGGCTGACCACAAACACCTCTGGGCTTCGGATCGGAGTGTGCTGGCCGAGAAGGGGGAAGCGGCTATCCGGAGATCGCGCCCGACTTCAGGGCCGTGGGATGGTGGGCCAGGATGGCATGGTGGTCGCGGCCGGTGGTGTCACTCGGGCTGACGTGCACGGTGACCGCCACCAAGCGGGGCACGGTGTGTAGGAGGTTGTGCTTGCCGGCGGTGGCGATGTCGTGGGCCTCGACGATACCCAGGCTGGGGTCAACGACGATGCCGGTCTCGGCGCGCGGCCAGAAGAGGAAGAACTGCCCGCCGGGTCCTGCTGCCCGACGAGGCCGTCTACCACAGCGAGCACCTCCGCCTGGGAGTACCCACCCCGGAACCGCCACCACCGCCTGACCGTCTTGGTCCCGAATTGCTCGAGCCGCGCCTGGTGAGGGTGTTCCCGCGGTGAGGCGAATTGCGGGTTATGGGCTGGGGAGGCGTCCGATGGTCGGAAGGAATCGGCCGACCTGGCGGGCGTAGCGGTGATAGCGCTCGCCGTGCACGCGCCACAGGTGGGGTTCTTCCACTCGGCGGGTCTGCAGCTGCAGCGCCAAGAGGCACACCAGCACGGCAGCGAGCGCGGCGGGAGTGGGCACCAGCAGACCCAGGGCGAGGCTGTTGGCGAGCAGGCTGGTGTAGGTGGGGTTGCGCACCACCCGAAACGGGCCGGTGGTGACCAGCGGCGCTGTGTGCTCGGGGGCGACGCTGGTGCGCCAGGCCCGGCCCATGTGCTGCTGCCCCGCCACGGCCAGCACCACGCTGATGACCGACAGGACCACCCCGGCCACTCCCACGATCACCGGGAACGCGACCCGGGGCAGAGCAACGCCGGCCAACACCAGCGCCGGGTTGCTCAGCTCCAACCCGCAACCCAGCAGGAACAACACGGACGCGGTCTTCTCCGCCGCGTTGGCGCCCAGACTCGCCACCCACCCCGAGGCGCCGGTCCGCCGCCAAAGCCAAAGCGGCCCCACGACGAACACCACAATGACGTAGCCGACACCCAGCAGCAGCGCAAGCATCGCCATCGGCCCCACGCTAATGCCGCGCGACTGCCGGTGGCGCTTGGGGCACCTGCGGTGGGATCAACTGGCGTGGCTGCCTACCTAAAACGCTCGCTATCGGCGCGGGGGTCGGGGCCACGGCACTGTTCGCGCCCGGGCAATTATGGCATAGAGGGAGATACCACCGGCAGCCCGAGGGTGATCCAGTCGTGCAGGCCGCCTCGGTAGTACCAGATCTTCTCTGCTGGTTGGCCGACTTCGATGAGAGCACGGATGGCCCTCGGCGACTGTCCACATTGCGGGCCATTGCAGAAGAACACCGTCGGGTGATCATGATCCAGCTCGCCCCTGCGCGCTGCCGCTTCGGTGAACGGGAGGTTGATTGCGCCGGGGATGGTGGTCCGATGGTAAGAATCGCTATCGCGGCTATCGGCGGCGGGCAACCCTTTGTTCAGGTGCTCGATCAGTTCCACCTCACCGACCGTCCGTACGCCCTCGGCCACCTCCATCGGCTGAATGGTCCCCCAGGTGGTATCCACCTCGACCAGGCCGGACTCACCCTCCACCGGCCGCGGGACGGCCTGCATCTCCTGCCTCGTCGCTGGGCGCTCGAACCGCGCATCAACCACGGCATCTCCTCTCCTGATCGCTGTTGTGCATGTCTGCTCCTTCAAGGCGTTCTCAGTTGCCGAGGACGCGTCGCCGTTGCTCGTAGTCGTCGTGGTCGATCTCGCCGCGGGCGTAGCGCTCGTCAAGAATCCGCAACGCTCTGCCGCCCGATTCGTCAGGAACGTCGGCTCGACTGGGCTGCGGCCGCCGGAGTGCCCGCAGGAGATAAATCAGACCAGCGGTGAGTACCGCGACGATCAGCAGAAAAATCAGCAGGCTGACGATGGCGCCGAGCCATCCCCACCCCATCATCCCGTGCATCATGTCGCTCATCTCCTCCTTCTTCATGCCACCTTGCCGGGCCGCTCGTCATCCGGGGTGCGCACGGGTAGCCCGGCGTCGGCCCAGGCCTGCATCCCGCCGTCGAGGTTGTCCGCGCGGTAGCCGCGTTCGGTGAGGAACTCAGCCATCTTGCCGCCGCGGCCCCCGCTGCGGCACACCGTCACCACCGGCTGACCGGGATCGAGTTCGTCGAGCCGGTCACCCAGCTCGTTCGTCCGGATCCACCGGGCGCCGGGAATCCGCCCGGCCTGCCACTCCTCGGGTTCGCGCACGTCGACCAGCTGCACCCGGTCCAGCCGGACCTGCACATCCTTCGGGTCCATGTCGTGTCCTCCGCACATCGCGACTCTACTAATCCACAATCTAGCAGTTGTGTAGAGTGGGCGCCGTGCCAGCAGAGCAACCGTTACCCGAGCCGCTTCTCGAACTGGTGGCCTACCGCTTCCGGGTCATCGGCGAACCGATGCGCATCCGGCTGCTCGAACAGCTTCGCCACGGCCCGGCGACGGTCGGCCAGCTCGCCGACACCCTCGGCGCCACCCAGCAGAACGTCTCCAAACACCTCGGCGTGCTCCACCATGCTGGCATCCTCAGCCGCCAGAAGCAGGGCACCTCCGTGCGCTACACCATCGTCGACACCACGGTCTTCGAGCTGTGCGAACTCGTCTGCGGCCGGCTCCGCCAGCAGCTCACCGAACTCAGCAAGACCCTCGCTACGTGATCAGATGCCCGCCGCCGGGGCGAACGGCCGCGCGCTAACAGGATCAGGGCAGCAGCGGGCCGGCTCCGAGCGGAAGCACCAGGCCGCCGGCGATACCGAGCGCGAGCG
>JBGSWT010000227.1:0-2685 GCA_041751815.1 Pseudonocardiaceae bacterium | reverse complement strand
GCGGCCAGCGGGCCGTCGACCGCGGCAACGGTGCGACTGTGCACCTGCTCCATCCAGACCAGCCGCGGCGCAGGCAGCCCAACGCCAGCGGCCAGCCGCGCCCGGTTCGCCGTCACGGCTTCGAGACGGTCACCAACGTTCTCGCCCAGGTTGAATGAGGCATACGGCGGCGCGGAGACCCCGCCGTGCCGAGTGGTGACCACCCGGCGGATGCGGATGGCGTTCACGACCTCATGAACGGTGGAACGTCCACTTCATCATCGTCGTCGAAGTCCCCGGCCACCGGTACCGCTCGGCCCGGCCCAGAACGGCTCGGCGCAGCACGGCTCGGCGCAGCACCACCTGGTCTGCTCGGGCCCGTCGCGGGCTGCCATGCGGGGGGATTGGACGGGGTCTGGCGGGCTGGGACTGCGAAACCCGACGATCCGGCGGTGGAAGACGCTGCAACGGGCGCGGACATCGGCGCCTGTGGCGATCTGCTGGCCTGACCGACCTTCCCCGACTGTGCGCTGGCCACCGTCCGTGCAGCGACCGGGGAGGGGTCCAGTTTCTTGCGGGTAGGCCCACCCGAATCGAAACCAGCAGCTATCACCGTGACCCGCACCTCATCGCCCAGCGAGTCGTCGATCACCGTACCGAAGATGATGTTGGCGTCGGGATGCGCAGACTCCTGCACCAGCGAAGCGGCCTCGTGGATCTCGAACAGGCCCAAGTCCGAGCCACCGGCGATAGACAGCAGGACACCATGGGCGCCCTCCATCGAGGCTTCCAGCAACGGGGAGTTGATGGCCTTCTCGGCGGCCTGCACCGATCGCCCTTCCCCTCGGGAGGAACCGATGCCCATCAGCGCGCTACCCGCCCCCGACATGATGCTCTTCACGTCCGCGAAGTCCAGGTTGATCAGACCGGGGGTGGTGATGAGGTCGGTGATGCCCTGGACGCCGGACAGCAGCACCTCGTCAGCGGAGCGGAACGCGTCCATCAGGCTCACGTTGGCGTCGCCGAGCTGCAGCAGCCGGTCATTGGGGATCACGATCAGGGTGTCGCACTCGTTGCGCAGCTCGGTGATGCCGTCTTCGGCCTGCCCGCCGCGCCGCTTGCCCTCGAAGGTGAACGGTCGGGTGACAACGCCGATGGTCAGCGCACCCAGTTTGCGGGCGATACTCGCCACTACCGGAGCGCCGCCAGTGCCGGTCCCGCCACCCTCCCCAGCGGTGACGAACACCATGTCAGCGCCTTTGAGAACTTCCTCGATCTCCTCGCGGTGATCCTCGGCGGCCTTGCGGCCGACTTCCGGATCCGCCCCTGCGCCGAGCCCGCGGGTGAGTTCCCGGCCGATGTCGAGCTTGACGTCGGCGTCCGACATCAGGAGCGCCTGAGCATCGGTGTTCACCGCGATGAATTCGACGCCCTTGAGCCCGACTTCGATCATGCGGTTCACGGCGTTGACACCGCCACCGCCGATTCCGGCAACCTTGATCACGGCGAGGTAGTTGTGCGGCGGCGTCATCCGGTCGCACCTTCGATCACGATAGATCTATCCAACACGGTGGGGCCTTCCTCGTCGCTGCCGGCGCCCCGCCGACGACCGGGCACCTCTGCTGATCCCTCGACGCGGCACAACCCTCAACCTCATCTAAAGGCTTAAAGTTATGTCAGCTTCGGTCTCGTGGAGCGACGGTAGGCACCACCACCGGCGCGGTCCAGCAGGCACGCCGGGCGAGGCTACCCCAGCGCGCTGGGCTCCCCTCTCGTTGCGACCCATCTGGGCGGCCCATCCTTCAAGCAATGGTGGGCAGGCTAGGGCTGGAAACGTCGTAGATCTTGCCGGGTTGAGTCAGCAGCGGGCCGAGCACCGACGCCTTGCGGTCACCTTGCTCCACGCCACCCCAGCGCACTTCCCGTCCAGTGCCGCTCTGACCATTGGCCAGTCGAAGCACGACGTCGGCCGGCGACCGCGCAGCAACCACCAGCACCTGGGACCGCAGTGGTGCGGGCAGCCCAGCCAGCACCGTGAGCGCGGCGACCGTGGCAGCATCCCGGGGCCCGACGCGAGCCACCCTCAGTTCGGGCAGAGCAAGTTCGGGCAGAGCAGGGGGGCCGACGGGCACCGCCGCGTAGTCGGTACCGGTGGCGTCCACCAGGTGCACGCCGCTGCCGCGGCGAACGATCGCGACCGGGGACCGCTCGGTGAGCTCGATCCACACCGTGCCGTCCAGCGCCCGCCGCACGTGCACGTTTGCCACCCTCGGCACCGCGGCCACCCTGGCCTCGATCCCCTTCGTGTCCAACCTCAGCATCGGAGTGCCCAGCGCAACGGCCGCCGCAGCCCGCACCTCGTCAACCGGAAGTTCTCTGGCGCCCGCCACCTGCACCGAACGGATGTCGAACAGCGAGCTACCCAGCACTGCCCAGATCGCTGCCGCGGCCACGGCCAGCACAGCCAGTCCCACGAGCAGCCAAGGCCACCAGCGCCGTACGGGTCTTGGCGGCCGCGGTGTAATGGTCGGCTTCGCCGACTGCCCATGATCGCTGTTCGGGAAGGGCAAGCCGCGGCCAGCGCGGCTGATTCTTCCGAAACGACGATCACGGGGTACTCCGGCGCGGCTCGATGCGCCGCGTTCCCGCCGAACAGTCGACGCCCGCGGAGTAGCGCGTCGGGGTCGGCGTCGAGCGCTTGAGGCA
>JBGSWT010000226.1:0-3844 GCA_041751815.1 Pseudonocardiaceae bacterium | reverse complement strand
TCTTGGGGTCCCGGGGTGGGTACCACATGACGTCGTGAGTGCGTAACACTTTTACGCACTCACGACGCCCGGCGGAGCAGCAGCTAGGACGCCCACGGGTTGGTGCGGGGTGGGGCGGACTCCAGCCAGGACAGAAACCCGGTGAGGGTGTCCGCCCGCATCGCAAGTTCCAGCTCCTCGACGTCGGTGCGGCAGCGCAGGACGATCGACCCGCTGGGCATTGTGTAGCTCTCCGGCAGCGTCGGACCGCGACGCTCCACGATCTCCAGCTGTTCCCGGTCGAGCACCCGATCGGGACCCGACCTCAGGCTGGAGACGCGAAACCAGGCGAAATCGTCGCCCCGGTAGCGGCCTACCCCCTGATGCCAGCCACGGCCAGTGTCATTCGGCTGCCAGCGCAGTGCGACGTCGATCCCACCCTGCCGCACCAGCCGGAGCCGTCTCAGGGCCAGCGTGGCGATGATCACTGCACTGGCCAACAGGACCAGCCCGACGATCTCCCCTACCCCCATGGCGTCCTGCCGCGACCTGCGAAATCGTCAGACTGTCTGGCCGGCGGCCTTGAGCCGGGCCGTGGCCCTGGCCCGTATCGACTCCGCTCGGGTCTGGTCATCCTCGGCGTCGGCCCGCGCCAGGGCATCCCGCGCAGCCTGCGGGTCGATCTCGTCGGAGAGCTCGGCGGCCTCGGCGAGGACGCTCACCTTCTCCCCAGTGATCGACAAAAAACCGCCGAAGACGGCTGCCGTCACGGTCTCGCCGTCGGTAGTCGTGACCTTGACGATCCCGCCCTCGACGAGCTCGCCGAGCAACGGCGTGTGCCCGGGTAGGACACCCAGCTCGCCCTCGGTGGTCTCGGCGAAAAGCGAGGTCGCGTTCCCGGACCACACCTTGCGCTCCACCGCGACCAGCTCGACGGACATCTCAGCCACGCATGTCTCCCTGCCCTGTTGTTGCACACCCCTGGGACATCATCAGCTTTGGGACAACTGCTGGTACTTCGCCTCCAGGTCCTCCAGACCACCACAAAGGTAGAAAGCCTGCTCGGGCATGTGATCAAACTCACCCTTGCTGAGCTTGTCGAACGCTTCGATGGTCTCCTTCAGCGGCACTGTGGAACCCTCCTGACCGGTGAACTGCTCGGCGGAGTACATGTTCTGGCTCAGGAAGCGCTCGATCCGGCGGGCTCGGTTGACCGTGACCTTGTCCTCCTCGGACAGCTCATCGATGCCGAGGATGGCGATGATCTCCTGCAGGTCGTTGTACTTCTGCAGGATCCGCTTGATCTCCTGGGCCACCCGGTAGTGCTCCTCCCCCACGTACTGCGGGTCGAGGATGGTGGACGACGAGGTCAGCGGGTCCACCGCGGGGAAGATGCCCTTGGAGAACACCCCCCGGGACAGCTCCGTGGTGGCATCCAGGTGCGCGAAGGTGGTCGCCGGCGCCGGGTCGGTGTAGTCGTCGGCGGGCACGTAGATCGCCTGCATCGAGGTGATCGAGCGGCCCCGGGTCGAGGTGATGCGTTCCTGCAGCTCACCCATCTCGTCGGCCAGCGTCGGCTGGTAACCCACCGCGGAGGGCAGCCGGCCCAGCAGGGTCGAGACCTCGGAACCGGCTTGGGTGAACCGGAAGATGTTGTCGATGAACAGCAGCACGTCGGTGTTCAGCTCGTCGCGGAAGTACTCCGCCATGGTCAACGCGGACAGGGCGACTCGCATCCGGGTACCGGGCGGCTCGTCCATCTGACCGAAGACCAGCGCGGTGTCCTTGAGGACGCCGGCCTCCTGCATCTCCAGGAAGAGGTCGTTGCCCTCGCGGGTGCGCTCGCCGACACCGGCGAACACCGACGTGCCACCGAAGTTCCGGGCCACCCGGATGATCATCTCCTGGATGAGCACCGTCTTGCCCACCCCGGCACCACCGAACAGACCGATCTTGCCGCCCTGCACGTACGGCGTCAGCAGGTCGATGACCTTCAACCCGGTCTCGAGCATCTCGGTCTTGCCCTCGAGCTGGTCGAAGGGCGGCGGCCTGCGGTGGATCCCCCAGCGGTCCCCGGTGAACTTCGTGTCCGGGGCATCCAGGCACCGGCCCAACATGTTGAACACATGGCCCTTGACCTGTTCACCGACCGGTACCGAGATCGCCGATCCAGTGTCGGTCACCGGCGCGCCCCGGACCAGGCCGTCAGCCGGCTGCATGGCGATCGCGCGCACGATGTTGTCACCGAGGTGCTGGGCGATCTCCAGCGTCATCGTCTTGCGGAGCGCTTCGAAATCGACCTCCACGGTCAGCGCGTTGAACAGCGGCGGCACCTGATCGCGCGGAAACTCCACGTCCACCACAGGTCCGGTCACCTGTACCACACGGCCGATTGCGGCCCCAGGCATTGAATCAGCGGTGGTCGACTTCTCGGCAGCGTTAGTCTGTGGGTTCATTTCAGTCATCACTCCCCACGGCGGCCAGCGCCTCGGCGCCGCCGACGATCTCGCTGATCTCCTGGGTGATCTGGCCCTGGCGGGCCCGGTTGGCCTCACGGGTGAGGTCTTGGATCAGCTCGGTGGCGTTGTCGGTGGCGGCCTTCATCGCTTGGCGGCGAGCGGCCTGCTCCGATGCCGCAGCCTCCAGCAGCGCCGCGTAGATCCTGGTATTGATGTATTTCGGCAGCAGGTGGCTGAGTAGCACATCGGCGTCCGGCTCGAACTCATACAGCGGGGGCGGGCTGTCCGAACGGGACCGCTGCTGGCTCCCAGTGGCGTCCCCGGCGGCCTCGGATGCAGCGCCTTCTGCCGCGTCCTCATTAGCGGCGTACTCGACCTCCAGCGGCGCGATCCGGCGCGCTCGGGGCGTCTGAGTGACCATCGATCGGAACTCGGTGTAGACGATGTGCAACTCGTCCACGCCAGGCACCCCGTCCGGTCCGGCATCCCCATCCGGACCGTCCCCAGGACCGTTACTGTCGTCGGCGCCGGCGAGAAACGCGCGCACCAGCACATCGCCGGCTTTCGCCGCGTCGTCATAAGACGGTTGCTCGGAGAAGCCGGTCCAGGACTCTTCGATCGGCCGCTCGCGGAACGTGTAGTAACCGACCCCCTTACGACCGATCAGGTACAGCGCCACCGACTTGCCCTCGTCGCGCAGCAGCGCGTGGAGCTCCTCGGCGGCCCGCAGCAGGTTGGCGTTGTAGCCACCGCACAGCCCCCGGTCGCTGGTTACCACCAGCATCGCCGCCCGAGTCGGGTTCTCCCGCTCGACCAGCAGCGGGTTGTCCAGAGTGCCGGCGGCGCTGGCCAACGCGGAGAGCACCTTGGTGATCTCCTGCGCGTACGGCCGTGACGCCTCCACCCGGGACTGGGCTCGGGCGATCCGCGAGGTGGCGATGAGCTCGCTCGCCTTGGTGATCTTCTTCGTGGACTGGACAGAGCGGATCCGGCGACGGAGTACTCTCAGCTGCGCGGCCATCGTCGCATCACTTCTTAGAGTTAGGGGCGCGCTTGGTGACCTTGACCGACTCGCGCTCGACCTCGTCGGCGTCCATCGCGTCGGCCTCGGCTTCGTGACCCAGCCCGGAGCCGTCGGCCGTCGTGAACCCCTCCTTGAACGCGGTCACCGCATCCACGACCTGCTGCTCGGTGTCATCGCTGAACTGCTTGCTCTCCCGGATCGTATCCAAGATGCCCTGGTGGTGCCTGCGGACATCGGTGAGGAAGTCGGACTCGAAGCGTCGGACATCTTCCACCGCCACGTCGTCCAGATGACCCCGGGTACCGAGGAAGATCGACACAACCTGCTCCTCGACCGGGAACGGTGCGTACTGCCCCTGCTTGAGGAGCTCGGTCAGCCGGGC
>JBGSWT010000225.1:0-2940 GCA_041751815.1 Pseudonocardiaceae bacterium | reverse complement strand
GGTCCTGCCCGGCGTGGATGGCCCGGGTGGAGAACCCGGCGGTGGACCAGTCGGCGGTGGACCAGTCGGCGGTGTCGTTCACGGGATCGAGGCTAGCGGCGGCGACCGGAGACGACGACGGCTGCGTACCGACCGCGCCTGCCAAAGCGCCGGGCTCGATGAGAACCTTTCACCAAACCCCGGTGTCGATCAGACGATCAATCTCCTTCAAGGCCCGCCCGAGGCTGGGAGCTGTGGTCGCCGCAACGTCGGCCCGCCAGGCAACCCGGCAAAAGTGACTCAGGTAGGCCGTGTACTCCGGTCCGGGTCCTCTTGTACCTTTCGGCGGCACCATTGCTTCTCGAACATCACGTCGTCGAGATGTCCGGCAGACGTTAATGAGCGCCTCCTTGGGTTGGTCTAACTCTTCTGGGAAGACGGGCACCTTTGACCTTGATATAGAAAAGTGTTGCGAGAACGCCTCTGCGTCCGCCAGGAGCCATGCCTCCAGCGTTCGAACGGCCAGCCTGAGGCAGAGCGCCGGGCTTTGGGGCATTACAAGCAATGACTGACGCAACGCGGCCGGGCAGTCTCCAGCGTCATGGTCAGAGTCGCGCAGGGCTAGCCACGGTCCGTGACGTGCTGCAAAGTTGTACTTTGCAAGCCTTGCATCGAACTGCTGCTTGCCACGGGTGATTATGATTCTACGCGGATCGACCGCACGAGACCGAGCAGCTAAAATGCTCTCGGCAGCGACCCGGTCGACAAGACCTTCGACCACTACACCGACGGTCTGGTACGTCAACGCTGTACCATGGAAACGTCCGCCAAATTTTCGATGTTGGGTGGCTCAGTAAGAGGAAGAGCGACTTCCGCTACGGTTAAACCACTATCTAGCAACTGCATGGCGTGTTCATCCGTGCTAAGCACGACGCCGGATGTACCTTCGGCGGTCGGTACGAGTATTAACACCTCGTCTGCTCGAATACCTTCATCACTGAGAAGTTCGGGACTATGCGTTGTAAGGATAATCTGTGCACGGTTGGACCGCTGGGCACGCGCCAGAACGGTAGGCAACATTCGGATGACGCCGGGGTGAAGTGACAGCTCTGGTTCTTCAAGTAGAACGGGTGCTCCCTTGCGGCCCACCTCAACTAATGACCAGAGCAGGCCGATCAACCGAAGGGTGCCGTCGCTGAGATCGCGCTCGTCTTGCCGCGCGCCACTAACCCGCCAATTCGTGTAACGACTCTCAAGGTGCGGTCGCCCAGACGCGTCTACCGTAACCTCTAGGGATGAGAACTGGGGCACTGCGATTCGTAGGGCAGCCGTGACTTGTCGCAACCACGCATCACGAGTCTTAGAAGCCACTCGATTCATGCGAGCGATAAAGTCGCCACCAAACGGATCATCAATGAGGTCGCCAGCTCTGGCTGAATCACGAATCACCTGCGGAACCAAGTGCAAATAGCGGGTATCGGCCAAGAAGTCTGCCACCGGGCGGAAGTCTCTGTTTGCCGAGATCTGCTCTAGAGCAGTTTGCATCAGGCGTTCCGGATCCGCCACGTCGTCCGCATCAGGGCGCTCCAGAAGAACCTCGTCTCCACGCTTGACCAATTCCTGAGCCACAACTGCCCGGTGCAGGCCGCGCGGCTCACTTCTTACCGAAATTGAGTACGTCCAAGTCTCTCCATCGTCATCTCCTATCTCGACCGATATTCCAACCCAGCCGTGGTGATTGTTACGAGCGAAAAGGCAACGAATGCGACTGAGGCCCCCCCGACTGCGGACAGCGTCCTGCAGGCCCCCGCCGGGCACTGCTAAATCTCGCAAGAAGCGGATTGAGTCCAGCAAATTTGACTTGCCAGATGCATTCGGTCCAATGATCACAAGTCGTTGACCTACAGGGATGCTGAGATTTTTGAACGTGCGCCAATTCTTCAAAGTCAGGTGCCTGATTCGCACACACTTCCCTTTCACCTCGGTCGTCACGCCACATGGCACCGCAGATCCTGCCGCGGACGAAGCAAAGGTTGTGGCGCCAACGCCACACCATGCAATAGTCTAGCGTTCCACGTCGGAAGTGTGTGAACTCAACCGCCGCAGCCACCACCTTGAGTGGCTGACGTTCGTGTCCTACAGAATAGCGGGCGCGACGTGCGTGTCGGAGGTGACCAAGCGGGAACGAACCCCCCTTCGCTGCTGTTGACGTAGTACAACCCCGATGGAGGTCGAGATGTTCTCCCGCTTCGACAAGCAGTCCATGATCAGCCGTGACGACGCCCTGACCGGCCGGGACACCCCGGTCACGGTTCCCGCCGCCCACGCGGTGCTGGGCCACCCCATGACGCCGCCGTTCCCGGCCGGACTCGAGGTCGCCTACCTGGCCGCCGGCTGCTTCTGGGGTCTGGAACGGATCTACTGGCGGATGCCGGGGGTATGGACCACGGCCGTCGGCTACATGGGCGGTCACACGCCCAACCCGACGTACGAGGAGACCTGCACTGCGCGCACCGGACATGCCGAGGCTGTCCTGGTCGTCTTCGACCCCGCCGTGGTCGGCTACGAGGCGCTACTCAAGGAGTTCTGGGAGAACCACGACCCGACCACGCTGAACCGGCAGGGCAACGACGTCGGCACCCAGTACCGCTCCGCCATGTACCCGACGACACCGGAGCAGGCCGCGGTCGCGCAGGCGTCGGCCCAGCGCTACCAGGCGGCGCTCACGGCGAAGGGTCATGGCCGGATCAGCACCGAGATCCGCGACGCGGCCGATGCCGGGGCGTTCTACTACGCCGAGGACTACCACCAGCAGTACCTGCACAAGAACCCGTTCGGTTACTGCAACCACGGCTTCTGCCAGGTGGCGTACACCCCCGAGCAACACGGGCAGGTCGGGCTGGTCACCACCTGACCCAGCGGGGAGTCGCACCACCCCGGACTCGAGGCGGCCGTCAGCGC
>JBGSWT010000224.1:0-2739 GCA_041751815.1 Pseudonocardiaceae bacterium | reverse complement strand
TCTGGCTCGTTCCGCTGCTGGTGCTGTTCGGGCTGTTCGCGACCCGCAGCTTCGGGAGGATGCGATGACGGCAACCCAGCGGGCGACGAGTAACCGGCCGGCCAAGACCACTCGACGGGGAGTGCGGCCCAGCGTGTTCGGTGACACGCTGGTAATGGCTGGTCGCTCGGTGACCGTCGCGCGCCGAACCCCCACCACCATGCTCACCGCGACATTCATGCCGGCGATCTTGCTGCTGACCATGACTGCGGGCTTCGCCAAGATCGTCAATCCGGACGGCAGCTACGCGGACTACGTCAACTGGGTCCTGCCATTGCTGGTCATGATGGGCGTCATGTTTTCCTCGATCAACACCGGGATCGCGGCGCACCAAGACCTGCAGTCCGGTCTGCACGACCGCCTGCGCACGTTGCCGATTGCGCAATCCGCTCCCCTGGTCGGTCGGATAATCGGTGACGCTGCACGCAATCTTCTCACCGTCGTCGTGGTGGTCGCGCTGGGCATCGCACTCGGGTTCCGGTTCGACACCTCGATATTCTCGATTATCGGCTTTTTCGTCCTGCCGCTGGGCCTCGGCGCCGGGTTCGCCTGGCTCGCTGTCGCGGTAGCCGTCCGCGCCGCTACGGCGGAAAGCGTGGAGTCCCAGCTCGAGGCGGGACTGTTGGTGTTGTCGTTCCTGTCCACCGGCTTCGTTCCGAAGCATGATCTGCCGGGGTGGATTCAGCCGATCGCCGAGATGAACCCCGTCTCCTGCGTTGTCGAGGCGATGCGGGCGCTGGCCCACGGTGGCGCCGTCGCCGGACCACTGGTGTGCAGCCTGGCCTGGTCGGCCGTGCTCACCGCGGTGTTCGGTGTGCTCGCGGTCCGCACCTATCGGCGTCGGGCCGTCCGGTAGAACCGCAAGCGCGCCTCAGTGCGGACTCAGCCTTCGCACGAGTTCTCGCTTGTCGATCTTTCCGACGGCCGTTACCGGCAACTCGTCGGCCACGACGAGCTTGTCCGGCTGCTTGAAGCGGGCTAGGCCGCGCTCATGCAGATAGGCTTTGAGTTCCTTGAGTTTCGGTGTTTCCGCCGGGTCGGCGACGATTACCGCGCAGACCAGTTCGCCGACTCGCTCGTCGGGCAGCCCGACCACGGCGGTCGCCGTGATGCCGGGATAGGTGAGCAGGTGCTCTTCCAATTCCGCGGCTGAGACGTTCTCCCCGCCTCGGTTGATCACGTCCTTGACCCGTCCCTCGACGATCAGGTGACTGCTGGGCAGCCGACGTACCAGGTCGCCAGTCTTGAAGAAGCCGTCCGGGGTGAAGGCAGTGGCGTTATACTCCGGCACCCGGTAGTAGCCGCGCAGGGTGTACGGGCCCCGGGTCCACAGCTCTCCCACCTCACCCGCCGCGACCTCGGCACCGTCCCGGTCGACTACCCGCACCTCGTCGTCGGGTGACAGCGGCCGGCCCTGGGTCGTCATCACCAGCTCATCCGGGTCATCGAGCCGGGTGTAGTTGAGCAATCCCTCCGCCATTCCAAAGACCTGCTGCAGCCGGCAGCCCAGCGCCGGAGCGACCCGGCGAGCCAACTGCGCATCCAGCTTCGCCCCACCCACCTGAAGCAGCCGCAAGCTCGACAGATCTGCCGAGTCCCACTCGGTGGCCTCCACCCACAACCGTGCCAACGGCGGTACCAGCGCGGTCACCGTCACCCGCTCGCGCTGGACCAGTCCGAACGCCACGTCCGGACTTGGAGCCGGAGCCATCACCACGGTGCCCCCGACCCCCAGGGTGCCGAGCAGACCGGGGCAGGCGAGCGGGAAGTTGTGCGCGATCGGCAGGCATACCAGGTAGACATCCCCAGCGCTGAGGTCGCAGACCTGAGCGCTGGCCCGCGCGTTGTAGGCGTAGTCGTCGTGGGTTCGCGGGATCAGCTTCGGTTTCCCGGTCGTCCCTCCCGAGATCAGCAACACCGCCACCGCGGCCGGATCCACCGGTGGCTGCGGGACCGGATCCGCCTGCACCGAGTCCAACGCGGTGAACCTGCCCGGGTCGCCGGCTACCAGTACGTGCCGCACCGAGGGAACCGCGGCGGTGATCTCGGTGGCTAGCTCCCGGTAGTCGAAACCACCGTGGGAATCCGCGATCACGTATCCGACGGCCTGCGACAACGCCGCCAGGTGCTCGATCTCGACACGGCGGTGTGCAGGCAACGCGAGCACCGGCACTGCCCCGCAGCGGACCAGCGCGAACAACAGCACGACGAACTCACCGATGTTGGGTAGCTGCACGATCAACCGGTCGCCAGGGGTAACCCCGAGCCGCCGCAGACCCGCAGCCTGCACGTCGGCTCGCCGGTCGAGTTCGGCGTAGCTGATCCGCTCGTCGCCGCAGACCACCGCCGGCACCTCGGCGAACCGCCCAGCCCATGCACGCAGCAGCGCACCCAGTGACTCACCCCGCCAGTAGCCCTCCTCGCGGTATCGTCGGGCGAACTTGACGGGCCAGGGCTCGACGCCGAACTGCGACACTGCCGGCTCGGCACTCATCGGCCATGCACCTCACGCATCAACCAGCAGTAGGTTGCTTGCGGCACCCAAACCTCTTGACTCTGCGGGTGATTAGGTAAGCCTACCGTATCAGCCTACCTTGGCGGCCGAGCTCAGCCTTGATCACCGCAGGTCTACTGCTGCCTGTTCTGCCGAGGCGATCCGACGAGGGCCGCTGCCGACCCTTGACTGTCAGTCTGTTGCGT
>JBGSWT010000223.1:0-7301 GCA_041751815.1 Pseudonocardiaceae bacterium | reverse complement strand
TATCGCCCGGACCGTCCCGAACGCGGACGAGTCGATGCTCATCATCCGCTTCGCCGACCCGCGTGGGATCGACTTCTCATACCTGCTGTCGATGCTGCATGACTCGTTCATGTCGCGCGCCAACACCATCGTCTGCCCCGGCGGCAAGATGGATCTCGCGATGCAGCTCATCTTCACGCCGATGATCTGGCGGCTGATCGAGCGGCGCAAGCAGGCGCTCGAACACTAGGACAAACTGTTGGCCGTGCCGATTGCCGGTCCCCTCTGAGGAATCTCAGCACGCAGCGTGGCTACCCGTTGAGGTGACGAGGTAACGTAGCGAGGCCCGCTGAACGGAAGACAACCCGTGCTGGCCGCGCAGTAGCGCTGACGCTCGGCACGATGCCGCGGGGGTCAGTCTCACGTGCCGTCGACACGCCACCGGGCAGCCGCGCACGTGGGCAGCGAGCCCGGCGAGCCTGCATTAGAGACTGGTTGCCGTGCGTCACAATCTCCCCGTGATTTCTCAACTCAGCATCAACCCCGAGCAGCGAGACGACCTCACCTCACCCGCCGGCAGCGGCGTAGTCTGCCCACCAACCGACCTCCCGCAGCAACCTACGTCGGGGCTGCAACCGGGCGCCCACGAAGCCGCAGTCCTTGCGCCTTCGGCAACCGCTCGACCTGAGACAAAATCAGATAGGCTAAAGAGTCCGATGGAAGCTACCACCCTAAGCGTCTTCATCAGCTCCCGGAACGACGAGCTGGCCAGTGAGCGTGACGCCGTTCGGGCCGCTATTAACGACGTTCATATAACCACCGCTTGGCTATTCGAGGATAGCCCCCCTTCGACGCAGACTGCCGATCTTGAGTGTCTCGAGAAAGTTGATAAGTCAGACTTCTTCATTTTACTCCTCAGAAAGACGCTATCCGTGCACGTAAGGGCGGAGTACGACCGTGCGTGGGAGCTCGAGAAGCGCACTCTTGTCTATCTTGACCAAGCCGCCGATGCGGACCGGTCGGCCGAACTCGAGCTTTTCCTGAAGCGGGTTGAGAAACGCCATAAAGTGGGCCTATTTTCCAATGAGGCGAATCTAGCCGCAAGTGTAACATCCGCCATCAAATATGAGATTTTACGCAATTTTCGCCCCATCGCAGCCGAAGAGACTCGGCAAGAGCAGATAAATAACCAAAAGAATACCTTGCTCCAGAAGAATGTGGACGTGGGGATAGAGGTTCTCGACCGCGGTGGTCCGCGCCTTCCTGTCGAGTTCATCAAAGAGTCAGACGACAATCAGACAGAAATCCTCACTGTTCTTGCGGAACTTGCTCGTTTGGCAACAATACCTCAGCAGCTGGATCTTGCCAGATCACGCGGTTTCGCAAACCTATACGCAAGCTCTGACGCACAGGCAGAATCTCAGCTCATCGCCCTGCACGTCCTCCGCGATCTAGAACACAATGATGATTTGTTATTCGAACGTCAGGCCATCAACGTGTTCGATGCAGGATGCGCCGACGGTGGATTGATCAGTGTGCTCAGGTGCCTTCCGCGGGGCAATTTCGCGTACAGCGGACAAGACAACAATGCTGAGTGGCAAAGCTATTTCGTCGGCGATCCCGGAGGATTCCACTCACTTAGCCTTCCAGAGTTGAGAACAACCACGGTCGACCTGGTGTGCTGCATTAATACTTTACACCTCTTCGCCAGAAATCCGCTGTTGATTGCAGCAAGCATGACGAACTTCAATACGGTTCTATCAGTTGGCGGCCTGTGCGTCGTGGTTGCTCCCGAGAAAGATGCGCAGCCTGGAATGCTAGAGGTGCTGGAAGAGGTCGCTAGACGAGGACACTTCAACATCGAACGCGCGGCGCGAGTTCGGCTTAGTCACAGGCTTTACAAGGAAGTCCCGAAAAATACGACCACTTATATTACATTGATCTGCCGAAAGACCGGAGACGTGAACCGGGAAGAACTTGCCAACCTCCTGGGCGCCAGCCTTTATCGAGCTGACCTTCTCGATCGCGCAAAGGATTACAGAGTCAGTCTTGAAGGAGACATATCCCGCGAAGTGCAGGTCTTGGAGAACGGCCTCAAAGACCTGCTCGTAGACGAGTACCCACATGTTCGCTTTCTTAGGTATGCGCTTCAGGTCGTGCAAGAACGTGCCTCAACGGCACCGTCATCAGCGTCATCCCTTCCCGAACTCGCAGAGCGGATCAAGTCTGCAAACCTGAGGTTGAGCGGTCTGTGTGCGACCGGAAGAAAACCTGGCACCGAAGTAGCGGCCGCAGAGTACCTTACTGCCCTGCTTCATTGGTACACAATATATCTATCAGGAGTTAGCCCCGATGAGCTGATCGAGCGCGTCCTTTCATACTTTAGAACCGCATTCCGGCGGTCGAATCCGGAGGTCCGGATCAAGATTGAGGATTTGGCCGCCGACCACACTGCAAAGCTGGTTCGCAATCTGTGCGAATTGTGTTACCAACTCGGCGTGGATCTCAGGGCAGCGTTCGATGCATACATGGAAACGGCGCGTGTTGTTTAACTATTCAACCGCATTTCAGGTGGTGCGCTTTTCGCGTCCCGCCAATGTCGTGTCGTTTGCACGGCACTTGTGTTACGCTTGATCGATGGGCCGATCGTTGGAATGGTCTCGTAGCTTTTTCGGGAGGTACCTTTCCGCCGAGGCATCTTCCGTCGACGAGGTGCGGGACGACCTCTGGAATACCGAAATAAATAGTGACAAATACCTGGGGGTGGAAGAAAAGTACCGTACAGCGATCCTCGAGCAGTACAAGATTTATGTGGAGATGGCCGACAGAGTAAGCGCAAGACGCGCGCTGGCAAATACCTTCTTTCTAACGCTGAATACTGCCCTATTCGCCCTGATTGGCGCAGCACTGAAAGATGGAATTAGTGGGAGTACGTGGCTTCTAGCCATCCCGCTCTTCGCGCTCATCGGTCAGTGTGCTGCGTGGTTCTGGATCGTTCGGTCATATCGACAACTTAATAGCGCGAAATATGCAGTGATAGGTGCCCTGGAGGAACAACTTCCGGCGTCTCCGTATTGGAAAGCTGAGTGGACAGCACTGGGCAGCGGCAAAATTAGGAGTCGTTACTGGCCGCTGACACATCTGGAGCAGTGGCTTCCGGTTCTGTTCGCCGCGTCGTACGCATCGATCTTTGTGGCTCTCGCGCTTACCTGAGGCGGGTGGCTTTGATTCGGACTGTCCTTCACCGCGCTAGACGCCACCCCACCCGGGTCCGGTGTTCAGCGCGCTCGTCCTACTCACAACCCGCGCCGGCTCCCTTGCGACCAGCGCCGTGCTGGTCTCGCTGGCGATCTACACCCGTCAGCCGAGCGCGGACAGCTTCGGTACGACCTGCTCGGCGACCTGCTCCGCGAACTCGACCGGATGCCGGTCCGGCATGATCTGCACCTCGGTCGCGCCTAGTGCCGCGTACTCGGCCACGTCGGCCACAAACGCGTCGACGTCCGCCAGCGCCGGTCGCGTGACCAGCACGGTCTTCTCGATGCTGTCGTAGTCCCGCCCTTCGACAGCGCAATGCTCGCGCAGCACGTCGAACTTGTGTGCGACTTCGGCGGGAGTGGTGCCGAACACATTGCAGGCGTCGCCGTAACGGGCCACCAGGCTCAGCGTCTTCTTCTCGCCCCCACCGCCGATCATGATCGACGGATGGGGCCGGCTGACTGGCGCGGGTACGCACAGCGTCTCGGCCAATTGATAGTGCCGGCCGTGGAACGGGCCGTTGTCCTCGCTCCACATCTGCAGGCAGATCCGTAGCGTCTCCTCCAGTCGCTCGAAACGTTCACCGACCGGGACTACGGGTATCCCCAGTCCCCGCTGCTCACGCTCATACCACGAAGCGCCGATTCCCAGCCTCGCCCGGCCGCCCGACAGCACGTCGAGGGTAGTCACGATCTTGGCCAGCAAACCTGGGTGGCGGTACATCACCCCGGTCACCAGCAGCCCGAGCGTCATCCGGTCGGTCCTCCCTGCCAGGTAGCCCAGCGTTGTGTAGCCCTCAAGCATCGGCTCGTCGACCGAGGCCATCGCCTCCATTTGAAAGTAGTGATCCATCACGGTGAACGAGGACAGGCCAGCCTGCTCGGCGATGCGGGCGGTAGCGGCAAGAGTGGGCGCGATCCTCGCCGTTTCGGACGGGGTCGAGAAGTTCCAGTAATGCAGGCCCAGCTTCATGAGGGCCTCGTACCCGGATCGACGACTCCGATGTTGTTCTGTTCCACGATCGACGTGTGGTCGGGACTGACCACAATGACGCCGCGCTCAACTTTGTCGGTCACACCCCCAGAGTAGGACCGACACTACTCATACGGGCCGACACAGGACCGGGCACACTCGCTGGCCAGCATGCCGGTCTTGGTGCACACGTCTGCGCATTTTCTTGCCCGAAAGGCTGCTCCACAGGACATCGAGAGGTTGGCACGATCGGGATGTGCGGCGCAGCCCCGGATCCAGGACACTCAGCGTGAGTTGCGGCTTCAGGGAGCGGTTGGCAATGGCGTCGTCACGGTGATGCTCACCCGCAGTGGTCCCGACGCCACGCTGCCTGCGCCGGCGCCTGGTGTGTCACTGCCGTCGCCGCCGGTGGCCATCGTCAACCCCGCCGAGAAGGCATTTGACGACGCCGTCAAGTCGGGTGACTGGGCCACGGCGGCGGTGTCGCTGGCGAAGGTGGCCATGCCAGCGACGAAGCTGCCGCCGCTCACGGTTGATCAGCTGCGCCTGCTCCAGGATGCCGTGACCCGCGCTCGCTGCGTGCTCGGCGGCGTCGGCATCGTGCTCCAACTCGCGGTCGCCGTCGAGCTGCAGCGCAAGGGCATTCCGGCGACCAAGGTCGCGGCTGGTGCCGCATTCGGCAAGCTCGAGACCAAGGTCGACGAGAGGCTCGACGGTGACAAGGCCACGGGCAGCCTCTACGCCTACAAGATCAACATCACCTTCACGCCCGACCCCGCCATCATCGACGCCGACGAGATCGCGTTTATCCAGACGACCCGCCTCGTCGAGACCGCGAGCGGCTCCAACCAGGACCACAAGGAGACCAGCAAGAAGCGCCAGACACCGTCGGCCACGAGCGTGGACCGGCTCCGCGGCAAGAAGCAAGGCTGGTACGGGATGATGATGGACAACGGGATGGGCAGCGGCGCGCTGACCGTCTGGAAGAAGTCCGCCCCGGCCACGCCGGCCACAATGCAGGACCGCGCGAGTTGGAACCAACCCAACACCACGTGGCAGTTCGAGACCATGGTGGTCTGCCGCTCCGGAGCGGACGTCGGCAAGGTGTACGCGGTCGTCACGTGGGGCTTCACCGTCGACGCCGATCTCAAGCTCACCGAGCACGCACGAACGGTGACGAACAAACAGAGCACGGAGGCCACCAAAGCGGTGGGCAAGTGGAACGACCAGGCCGCCGGCTCCGCAGTCGACCGCAACGCCCCGGACCAGATGTCGCTGCCGGCACTGAAATGAACGCCCTTCCCGCGCCCGCATTGGCCTTGTGGCGGCGTTGGGGTTGGCTGCATTGGCGCTGTGACCAACCGGGCGCCTAACGCTGGCCGAGATCGGTCTTCGGCCGATAACCACCTGGGGGTTCGCCTGACGCGGGTAAGCCTGACGCGGGTAAGATAGATGAGCGGATCAGCTTAGAGTCATAGCTTGACGGGTATCCGATGACGGCGTTGGGTTCGGCATGTTAGTGCTCCGCCAGCAGTCAGCGGGTCGTGGCATGTGGAATGACGGGACCCGCCCGCGCTGCGCCATGGGACATCGCCAGACTCTGTCGGGCTGCGCCCGGTGTGCCGGTGAAATGCTACAGGGAGGCTATTGTGATCAAGAAAATTTTGCAGTTCCTGGTGCTGAAGCGGCTTTGGGAGCGCCGCCGCGGTCGCCGTTAAGCATCTGCGACGACGTGCGGACACGGTCTGCGGCCAGGAATTGCCGAGCTAGCGTGGGTCGCCAGCAAACAGATCCGCCGCGGAGTCTGACCATCCGGTAGCGATGCCGGCTGTGGCCGGCGGGTCACGCCTGGGTGGTCTGCTCCAGATCGATCACGATCTTGCCGAGCGTGTGACCGGACTCCACTGCTCGCAGTGCCTGTGGCGCTTCGTTGAAGGGGTAGGTCTGGAGCACCTTGGGATCGACCTTGCCTGCGGCGACCAGGTTGGCGACGGCGGGAACGCCCGCCGAGCCAGACGACAGAAAGCTGCCTCCCAGCTCCACGACACTGGGGTCGGCGATCGACACGATCCGGGCGGGGTTGGTGATCAGAATGGCGACGTGGCGCATCGGTTCGCCGCCGACCACGTCAAGGATGGCATCAACGCCGCCGGGCAGCATTTGCCGCATCTGCTCGACGACGTCGCCACTGTCGTAGGACACCAGCGTGGCGCCGAGACTTTCCGTCATCGCCCGCTTGGTTTCGCTGCCGACTCCGAAGACCGCCGCGCCGCGGTTGCGCGTTAGCTGTGCGGTCATGACACCGACACCACCGCCGATGCCATTGATCAGCAACGTCTCACCCTCGGTGATACCGAGTTTCTCCAGAGCGTCCCAGGCGGCCCCCGCGGCCACCGGCAGCGCGGCGGCCTGCACGAAACTGACCTGTGCGGGCTTACGCGTGGTGCTCTCGGCGAGCAGCACCGCGTGCTCGGCGTAGCTGCCGTGTCCCGGCGCGGCCTTGCCCATCACCTCATCGCCCACAGCGAATCCCTCGACGTCGGAGCCGACTGCTAGCACGACACCGGCCGCCTCGACGCCCATCACCAGCGGAAACTGCGGTGTGGCCTGCGGGTTGGCCATTGCGCCGCTGCGGATCTTGTGGTCAGCAGGGTTGATCCCAACAGCCTTGACCTTGATCACCAATTCGCTCGGACCCGGCGTCGGCTCAGGCCGTTCGAACCACGTCTCGGTCTCGGGACCACCGTAGGAGGTGTAGCCGTAGGCCCTGCTCATCGCGGTCGGTCCTCTCCGTCGTCACGCGCAGCTCTTCCTACCCTGCCACGGCCGGCACATAGCGATCGACCTACGGGCTTGCCCTGAGCTGAAGGCGCCGCGGGAGCAGTGCCTGGGCCTCCGCTGCTGTCAGCCTGTCGCCCCCGGTGGTGGGATCGTGGGATCGGCGTGCCGTCCGGCAGAAAGAGGCAGATGAGCAGCGCAGCGGAGCTCGCGGTCCCCGCGCAGGTGGACTGCCCGGTCCCGGCCCGGGCACCGGTGACTGGCGTGACGCGCTGGCTGCTGGCGAACCGGGTGCAGCCGGTCGGGCCGGAGGC
>JBGSWT010000222.1:0-5947 GCA_041751815.1 Pseudonocardiaceae bacterium | reverse complement strand
CGCCGCGGCCGTTCTCGACGCACTGCCCCACGCTAGCTGGGTTCACTTCTCCTGCCACGCGACCAGTCATCCGGAGAAGGCGTCGAAGAGCGGGCTGCATCTGCACGATAGGATGCTGCGCGTGTCCGAGATCAGCAGAGTCGGGCTGCGGGGTGGTGAGCTCGCCTACCTGTCGGCCTGCTCCACCGGGCAGGGGAGCCTTTTCCAGGCAGACGAGGCGATACATCTGGCGTCCGCGTTCCAGGTCGCGGGATACCGGCATGTCGTGGCCACTCTGTGGCCGGTCAACGACCACGTCGCGGCGATGGCCGCACGTCGCTTCTATCGGCTGCTCGGCGATTCACCGACCGCGGACGGTGCCGCGGCTGCCCTGCACGACGTGACCCAGCGCCTGCGTGCGAGGTTTCCCGGCAATCCCGAGCTGTGGGCACCGTTCGTCCACGGCGGGCCGTGACTCTGCTTCACCTACGACGAAGCCGCGCGATCAGCTTGCCCAGTCTTCCTGGCTGTGGGGGGTTCAGCCGCAGATTCACGGCCTTGATCAGCATCTTGGCGTTCCACGTCATGCCGAGGCTCGTCATCACCCCGGCAATGTCGGAAGCCACGATGGACAGGTCGGCAAGGTTGTCCGTGTCACGGGTGCGCTTCGCGCACTCGGTGAAGGCCATGTTCGCATAGGTCTTAGCTTCCGTTTCGCGCCCCAGCAGCGAAAAGATTTTGCTCAGGTTGTTCAGCGATGTCGCGTAGGTGAGGCTGTTGCGGCGGTCGCCGTTCCTGCGTGCTTCCTGGTAGCTGTGCACGGCCTCCTCCGCCACGGGAAGCGCGTCCTGCCATCGCTCACGGTGTCCGAGTGCCGCCACCTGGAGGTCTAGCCCGTTTGCCAGCAGACGTGCGTACGCCGCTCCGGAGCCACGGGCACGCAGACGTCGCGTAATCCTCACCGACTCCTCGGCGGGAGCCAATGTCTCGTCGTGGCGTCCGGCGTCCTGAAGGACGAAGCAGAGCGTGTGCAACGCCAGCGCCAGGTAGTAGTCGTGTTTCCCCGGGTACTCCTCGGCCAGCTGCCGCCAAATCGCCACGGACTCCCTGGCCGCGCTCAGTGCCGAACTGTGGTCGCCCGTTTTCCCCAGCATGGCGCTGACAAGGGCAAGGGCGGTGGCGAGCTGGGGCTCCCACAGGTCATACCGGTCGTGCGCCATCCGCCGGATCACCCCCACGCCCTCCTCCATCAGGTCCCGAGCCTTGGCATTCCAACCGAGTCTGAACTGGGCGACACCCAACCAGCAGAGCATCAGTCCCAGCTGCGGAACGGAGCTCGGATTGCGCCGGAGCAGCCGCCGGTGCAGTGCGATGCCTTCCTCCAACAGGTCGATGTAGGAGGTAAAGACCGGGCCGGCGGTCCCATTCAGCTCACCGCACAGGGTGCACAGCGCGAGACCAAGCTCTGGTTGGTAGGTGGCGGGGTCCGCCTTGGCCAACTCCCGATACCGCGTCACATTCGCCTGCGCGGCGTCAACGCTGATGGCTCTACCTTCCCTTCGCATACTCGGGTCGGAGCACCACCCCTCAGTGAGTGGTCTTACCGGGACGACCTCGAGGCAATCGCCTCTGTGTCGGGCTGGAAGATCGCCTCGATGGGCTGTGCGAACAAGCGGGCGATGCGGAAGGCCAGGGGCAGGCTAGGGTCGTAGCGACCTGTCTCCAGCGCGTTGACGGTCTGCCGGGACACGTCGAGCTGGTCAGCTAGTACGCCCTGGGTCCAGCCTTGACTCTCGCGGAGCTCCTTGAGGCGGTTCTTCATCGCTTCTGGGTCACGATTGCCATGACGGCCCAGCCGAGCATCCCAGCGCTGGAGATGATCCAGCCCGCGGCTGGAAGCGCCAGCCCGGCGATCCCGAGAAACCCTACGGTCAGCGACGCGATCATCGCGATGGCGAATCCGACAGCGAGTCCCTGCAGGAGCAGTAGCCGCTGGTAGTCGTCGATCCGGGCCACGTGGCGCAGGACGGCCAGTACGATCCACATTGCCGGGACCACAGGGAGCAGCGCCCAGAGATGGCGCCAGAGGCTGTGGCCGTCCAGGTGTCCCCAGATTTCCACGGCCGTGAGCACAACGCCGTAAGCCACTATGCCCGGCCAGAAGTCACGGTGGTAGGCGCGAGCTCGCGCTCGGTCACCCGCGCTCCGCGATCCACTGTCAAGGCCGCTTGTCATGCCGACCAGGGTGCAGCGTCGGAGCCGCCCTGTCAAGGGCACTTGTCACATACGCGGTCCTCGATCTCGGGGCAGGCATCCCCACCGTCGGCAACGTGCACGAGGTCGCGCAGGCGGCCAACCCGAGGTGCCGCGTGGTCTATGTGGACAACGACGAGGTGGCCGTAGCCACAGCGAGCTAATCCTCGAGGGCAACCCGATGTACTTCCGGTCATACGACGAGGTACTCGCTATGTTCGATGGCTTCGAACTCGTGGCGCCAGGAGTGGTCAACGCTCCCGAATGGCGGCGCGAACCGGGCTGTGACGACACCGGCCCACAGGACGTTTACGTGGGCCTGGTCGCAAAACCTGACTATGGCGCCGGCCGGACACGGTCACCGGTGCGTGCGATGCTGACCCGCTCGAGTTGCCGGGTGGGCCAGCATCGTCTCGATCTCGTCAGCGCCATGTGACCGCGCGTCCCGCGTTCGCACCCATTCAGTGAGTTCATTCGCACGCGACACCGTCATCGTCGCGGTCAAGCCCAGAGCGATAACCGGGGTTGCCGCTGTACAGCGGCGCGGCTCCGGCGGCACGAGCGGCCGCACAGTTGGAGTAATAGGGGGAGCCACCAGTCGAGGCATCCGGAGACCTGTCAGCCGGGGGTGGCACTGGTACGGCCGGGCGTTCCGGTTCCGGTACCGGTTCGGGTTTCGCTGGCGGCGCCACTGGTGCCGCTGGACCGTCCTTTCTTACCGTGATCACGATTGGGTCAGTGATCGACACCGATGTGCCAGATTCAGGTACCACCCTGGTCACGGTCCAGTTCTCCAGCAGCGGCGCAAACGTGCTACCGGCATCCTGAGAGGCGTAGCTGATATTGATGATGCCAAGCTTGCGAAGCTCGTCATCGGCAAGCTGCGCACTCTTCCCGACTAGATCGCCGGGCACAGTGACCGGAGCCGGGGCGGCCGGTGTTTGAGTCTCCGGTGTGGTTGTTGTGGTGCTCGGTGGGGGGTTTGTCTCGTTGCCACCGGCTATGCCAATGATGAAGAGCAACAGCACACCACCGAGGACGATCCATGGCCACGTTCGTTTTCTCTGCGGCGGCGAGCGGTGATAGGCCTGGGCACTGTGGGGTGGGGCCGGTGGCGTAGCTGCCGTCATAGCAAATCCCCACTCTCCCTCGTACAGACCATCGTTGCAGGCGACTCAAGGGTTACCTCCGGTGGATCTTGCGGGAGCGCGCGCTCTGATCCATCCGTCTGTGCGGGCCTTCTCTCTCCCATGGAGGTGGCGCGGACACCTCTGGGCGAGGACAGTGGCACGAGTGAATGAGCCGCGACGGGTCGCCAACGCCCCTCACGGCACGAGACGCGGTTGGGAAATAGGTTGCCGGTGTGAACCGTGCCGCCGAGCCGGCTGCGACGTGGCACCGGACGGGACGCCGGACCGGCCACCGCACGCACAGCGACGGTGAGCCGACACGTACAGCCCGCCTAGGCGGTCGGCACCGAAATGGCGCTAGCGTCCGGGCTCCGCGAGATACAAGAATGCCTCGAGCGATCGATCTCCGGACGCCACCACGCCTAATGAACTGCAGCTGAACGACCGTGAACTGGAGTGGCCGCTGTTAACCTCCGGCCCGCCTGCGGCGATGAACAGATTGGCCGAGGGGCCAAACCCGGGCCAGGAAGGCGGCTGGCCATGTGGACCAGGACGGTCCTCCTGCTCGTATTACTTGCCGTGGTACTGCCGTTGACGCTGCTGCTGGGCATCCAGCTCGGTACGGCGTGGGTGGAGCAGGTGGTGCTGCCGTGAGGCTTTTCTGCCTGTCCACGCAGTAGGCACGAGATGGATCGGCTTCAACAGACGGATGCCGTCCACCGGGTCGCGGGCATTGAGGGCTTCCACGTCGTTGCCGTCGGTACTCCAGTGCCCCGCCGTCGCAGGAACGAGCACGTGCAGCATGCCTGAAGCGCCAGTCCGGTGAGCTACATGGATTCGGGGGCAACACTTGCTCATCGAAGCCCGGGCCGCCGACCTCAACCCCCGAGACGTCGCGACAGTCCATGGCGCCCGCTTTGCCTTGTCGAAAAGGCTGTCGCTTCCGTGTCGACCACCTACCCGGATCCACCGAGCCACTGCTGTGGGTTGCCGATGTGGCCGTCGGCGTCATTCGGGCCAGCCGCCAAGGCAGTCCGACCCCGCTTGAGCTGCTAGGCGAGCACGTGCTGGAAGTGCCCACCGCCGCATCCGCAGCGCCGGACGAGCTGGACCGCAAGAGCGGGCAGTCAGCGTTGATCGTCATGGTGGACCACCCAGCGAAGCCGTCGACGCCGGCGGGTGAGTCGTCGATGAGACCGGACCACTTACCGCAGCCGTCAGCAAGGACGGAAGTTGGTTCGTGGCCCGCTGCCTCGAGATCGAGGTGGCCAGCCAGGGTGAAACCATCGATGACGCGCTAGCCAACCTCCGCGAAGCCCTTGAGTTGTATTTCGAGGACGGAGACGCTACCGCTGACGTGGTCCACCCACTCGTCACCCCGATCGAGATCCGCATCCCGGCGTGAGTCCGGGCTTGGCGCAGATCTCCGGTCGGGAAGTCATCGCTGACCTGTCACGCGACGAGGCCGTGCGGCTAATGCACGACAACTGCCAGGCGATCCTGCGCGCCGCCCTAACCGGTGAGCGCCCGACACGGGTCAAACCCTCACGACCCCGACTCGGACCCTACTGCCTGGCAGCCAAGTCTGGCGGCGGTGGCCCGGCGACGCCGGCCAGCAGCTGACTCTGTCGGATACTGGGTTCATGACTAGTGCTGTTGCCGCATTCCGCACCGTTGCTATCGCCGAGGCGCTGTCCTGGACCGGCCTGCTCGTAGGCATGTTCTTCAAGTACCTGGTGGTGGGCGATGACATCGGCGTGAAGGTTTTCGGCCCGATCCACGGCGGCCTGTTCCTGGTCTACCTCGCAGTGACAGTGTTGGTACGCCGCCAATTGCGCTGGAGCACCGCAGGCACGGTCCTAGCGCTCCTCGCCAGCGTTCCGCCGCTGGGCACCCTGGTCTTCGAGCGATGGGCGACCCGCACCGGCCGGCTGCAGGCAGCCCCGATGCTTTCCCCGTCGATCGATACGCGGGTTGGCAACGACCCACCCGCCCGGTGCCCGGGTGCTCGACGTGGAGTCGGCGTCGCCGCCAGGCCCGTGAAGTGAGCCAACTCCGTAGGCGTTGCGCGCCGACCTGAGGGGTGAAAATGAGTCGGGCTGCCGCGGGTCACAGCTCTCCCTGCGCCGAGTTCGACGTCAGGGTTGCGGGGGCGGCTTTGGACAGCCCTGGTGCCGAACTCGGCGACACTAGAGCGGGTTGTGGTCGCCTTATTTTCGAAGCAAGCAATGGGGGAGCCGTTCGGTGAGAATCGATACGAACCCGTCGGGCGACTCGCGGAGGCATGGTGGCAGGGGACGTGCGCGCGGTGGTCTTCGACCTCGACGGGGTGCTCGTGGATTCGGAGGAATTGTGGGACGCCGTTCGCCGCGGTGTTGCCGCCGAAGCCGGCCGGCCCTGGCCCGCGGAGGCGACCCGAGCGATGCAGGGGATGAGCACGCCGGAGTGGTCGGCGTATCTGACTGACACGGTGGGCGTACCCGCCGAGCCGGATGAGGTGGCGGCCATCGTCCTGAACCGGATGGCCGCTCAGTACGACACGCGACTACCGCTGCTCCCGGGGGCGGTCGAGGTGGTCGAGCGGC
>JBGSWT010000221.1:0-1653 GCA_041751815.1 Pseudonocardiaceae bacterium | reverse complement strand
CATGCGGTGCTGGGCCACGACGCCGACGACGCGCTGCTGCACGCGGCCGGGGTCCGAGTGCAGCGGGCCTCCGGGTGTTGCGGGCTCGCCGGCAGTTTCGGCTACCAGCCCGGTCACCAGGAGATATCCGACGCGCTGGCCGAACGCTCCCTGGCTCCTGCGGTCCGCGCGAAGCCCGACGCACTGGTGCTGGCCGACGGGTTCAGCTGTCGGTTGCAGATAAGCCAGACGACAGGTCGGCGCGCGCTACACCTCGCTGAGTTGCTCGACAGAGAGTGCCAGCTGAGCGCCGAGTGGTAGGGCTCCGGTCGCCTGGGCGTGATGGTTCACCCCTCGTAATCACCCGGTGGGAGGCTGCGCTCCCGGTAAGCGGTAGATAGCGTGCGGCGAGCGGTTGCGAGCCGGGTACGTCGGAACGAAATCTAGGAGGGGCGAATGAGCCGTCTGTCGAGCACCTACCACCTCGGTCCCGAGACCGGCGCGGAACTCAGTAGTCCGTCGGTGCCTCTGCCCCGTGGGCAAGATCCGCATCGCGTCACGGCTGAGCAGGTGGATCGGGCTCGCCTTGCGGTCGCGCGCTCGGCCACGGATGCCGAGGACTGCCGGGTGCTGCTGGAGATGTTGGGGCTGATCGCCGGCGAGGATGGCATCCCGCCGGTGCGGCGGTGACGTCGCAGGGCAAGCCGCGTACAACCCCACGGCCGCCGAGTTCGACAGCAGAGCTGTCGGAGCACGGCTGAGGAGCTCTGTCGCCGAACTCGGCGGGCTGAGTGCGCCAGATCGAGCTGCCTGGGCCACCCGTTGTGCAACGGGTGTGGGTGGTGTCCTATGCTTACTGTGCTCGCGGCGGGCGACCGGCGCGGGCAGGTCTGGACGACCAGGTCCCCATCGTCTAGCGGCCTAGGACTCCGCCCTTTCAAGGCGGCAGCGCGGGTTCGAATCCCGTTGGGGGCACGCAGCGAGGCCCAGTGGCGCAGTTGGTTAGCGCGTCGCCCTGTCACGGCGAAGGTCGCGGGTTCGAGTCCCGTCTGGGTCGCACGGGTACATACGGTCGGGCTTCGGCCCGGACGGCCAGGTAGCTCAGTTGGTACGAGCGTCCGACTGAAAATCGGAAGGTCGGCGGTTCGACCCCGCCCCTGGCCACCACCTCTGACCAGCGTAGATGCTCGTTTTTGATGGTCTTCGGTCGATCTCTGTCCAACTGACTGTCCAATTCTGCTGCTTACACTCGCCCCCATGGCACGCAGGAAGCAGGCTCCGAAGGACCTGACCGGCATCCGGCAGCGGGGCGGCACGTACCAGGTGCGGCTCTTCGGCGGGCTCGATCCAGTCACCGCGCTCGGTGCCGTACTCCTCGCCCTGGACCGGGTCGACCATCGGGCGTTCGGCCTCGTCTGACCGGCCCGGTCCGGCAGGGGCGCCGACCCTCAGGTGCCGAGGTCGTCGGAGTGTCCGGCGTCCAGGCGGGACCACTGCGCGATGGGACGTCCGTTGGTGCGGAACGGGTCGGCGTTGGCGTCCCAGCACGGTTGCGGCCAGCCGGCGGGCGTGTCTTCCCATGCCTCCCGCCGGCCGTAGACGGTCCGGTCCAACAGCCCGTAAGTGTTATCCATCGCCTCCAGGCCACGGCCGCTTGTCCAGTACGTCTCGAAC
>JBGSWT010000220.1:0-3277 GCA_041751815.1 Pseudonocardiaceae bacterium | reverse complement strand
GAGCGCCGCGCTCGGGCTGCTGGTGGTCGACCAGATCGCGGTGCTGGCCGGCCCGCTGCTCATCGCCGTGGCGATCGACCAGGGCCTCCCGGCGGCACTGGCCGGTCGGCCAGGCCCGCTCGCCTGGTGCGTCGCCGGGTACGCGCTGGCCGGGGCAGCCGATGCGTTGATCGTCGGAGCCTTCCTTCGGCTGTCCGGGCGGATCGGACAAGACGTGCTGATCGACCTGCGCGAGCGAGTGTTCGCACAGACCCAACGGCTGTCGTTGGCGTTTCACGAGCGCTACACGTCTGGCCGGGTGATCTCCCGGCTGACCAGCGACCTGGACTCCCTGCAAAACCTGCTGGACCACGGGCTGGAGGGATTGTTCATCTCGCTACTGTCGATCGTCGGTATCGGCGCGATGCTGCTGGTGCTGGACGCCCCGCTCGGGCTGGTGGCGCTGGCCGGCTTCCTCCCGCTCGGCCTGCTCACTCGCTGGTACCGGCGGCGCTCGCAGCACACCTACCGCAGCACTCGGACTTGGGTGGCCCGGGTGATCGTGCAGTTCGTCGAGACCATGAACGGGATTCGCGCGGTACAGGCGTTTCGTCGCGAGTCGCGCAACTCCTCGATCATGAACGGGCTCAACGACAGGTTCGCCGACGCAGATACCGAGGCATTCTCGCTGGTCGCTCGGTTCATCTCGACCGTACGGCTGGTGGGCAATGTGTCGGTGGCGGCGGTCCTGCTGCTCGGCGGCCTGCGCGTGCTCGACGGCACCCTGGCGCTGGGGGTGCTCACGGCGTTCGTGCTCTACTTGCGCCGGTTCTACGACCCGCTCGACGAGCTGGCCATGTTCGCCAACTCCTATTCCTCAGCAGCCGCGGCACTGGAGAAGATCTCCGGGGTGCTCGACGAGCGCCCAGCCGTCGGCGATCCTGTCCAACCGGTGGCGCTACCCGTTCCGATGCGCGGCGAGGTGGTGTTCGACGGGGTGCGCTTCTCCTATGGCGGTCCGGTGCCGGTGTTGCCGCACCTGGATCTGGTGGTACCCGCCGGCCACACCGTCGCCCTGGTCGGTGCGACCGGGGCGGGCAAGTCAACGGTGGCCAAGCTCGTGGCACGGTTCTACGACCCGGTTGCGGGCACCGTGCAGCTCGACGGCGTCGACCTGCGCTCAGTGGCCGACGCCGATCTGCGCCGTGCCGTGGTGATGGTGACCCAGGAATCGTTCCTGTTCTCCGGGTCGGTGGCCGACAACATCGCCCTGGGATCGCCCTCAGCGTCCCGATCCGACGTGGTCGCGGCGGCTCGGGTGGTGGGCGCCGACGAGTTCATCACGGCGCTACCCGACGGCTATGACACCGACGTGCGCAAACGAGGTGGGCGGTTATCCGCCGGCCAGCGCCAACTGGTGTCGTTTGCCCGGGCGCTGCTTGCTGATCCCGCAGTGCTGGTGCTCGATGAGGCCACCTCCTCGCTGGACATCCCGTCCGAGCGCGCCGTGCAGACTGCGCTGGCCACCGTGCTCGCCGGTCGCACCGCCCTGATCATCGCCCATCGGCTGTCCACCGTGCTGGTCGCCGATCGGGTGTTGGTGCTCTCTGACGGCGAGGTGATCGAGGATGGCCCGCCCCTACAGCTGATTACCGGCACCGGCGCATTCGCCAACCTCCACACCGCCTGGCGTACCGCCCTCGCTTAACCCCGCGTTCTGGGGACAAACTGCAGTCTTGAGACACGGTTCGCAGCAGTTTGTCCCCAGAACGCTCTCAGTCAGCGACGGGCGAGTGCGGCGCGTACGGTGCGGACCATTCGCCTTGGGTCGGCTAGCAGAGGGCCGGTGACGAACACGACCTCCCACCCGGCGGCCTGCACTCGGTTGAGCCGTTCACGGTCCCGGTTCAGCGCCCACAGTTCGCCGTCCCGCCACGATCCGTCGTATTCGATCGCCACCAGCTGCTCAGGGAATGCAAGGTCGGCACGCGCTAACCGACCCCGGGAGTCTTCAATCCAGTATTGCGGTACCGGACGCAGGCCGTCACGCACGAGCCACACTCGCATCCTGGATTCCGGAGGCGATTCAGCCCGAGGATCGGCGAGTTCCTCGGCTTGACGGGCACCGACGATGCCGCGGTCACGCCGCTGAGACAGCATCCGGCGCAACTCGGCGCGGTCCACTAGCCCAGCGCGCAATACAGCGTCAAGATTGGCGACGGCATCGGGCAGCGTTCGATCCAGCAGCAGATCCAGACCCATCCGCAGCGGTGTCGCCAGCCCTATCTCGCCCCACGGCTCTCGCTCTTCAGCGCGCGTCTCCGTGCGGCGTACGTTGATGCCGGTCCGGCGGTTGACTTGAATGACCTCCGGGACCAGTACCTCGATCGGATCGGAGGTGCGCGCGAGTGCCACACCGCGGACCGTGGCCGCGGACCGACCCGTGATCACTGCTTCGGGTGGCAGGATCAGCGCAGCGCCCTGGCAGCGCAGCTCATGGGTATCCGAGGTCCCGGCGGGAACGTAGACGTCCTGGAACAGACGCCGCACACGCGGGCCCCGCAACTGCCCGGCCGTCAATGTGCCGGTGTGAATGGCCTCTGATCCCCGGAACGGCCCACAGAGATCGGTGGCGCGGATGGCTTTCCCCATGACCGACCACGCTGCCCCAAGACTGCAGATCCGTCGAATTTCCCATCCACAGCCTATCCACAGGACGTGGTTACTGCGTTCTGTCCCCAGAACGCACTCCAGAGTCCGTGGTTGCTGCGTTCTGTACCCAGAACGCGGTCAGAGCAGGGAGAGTAGTAGGGCGATCCAGGTGAGCGGGATACCAGCGGCGGCTCCGTAGGCCACCCAGCGCCAGATTGGGGTCGAGCGAGCCAGCCAGATCGACGGTGCCAATCCCGCGGCCACCAATAGATTGGCCAGCGCTACGGGCCATATTCCCACCGTGGCCAATCCCAGGGAGAGGCTGAACAGCGCGATTCCGACGATCACCGCCGTCAATGCCGTCACGGTGAGACCCGTCGCCCACGGCGTGGGCTCCCCGGGAGGGATACCACCGTGCGCAAGCTTTGCCGGGACACGGTTCACGTCAGAATATTCTCGGCATTATCGGCGCATCGCACGCTCGCGAAAGCAATCGCAGCGGCGGTGGCGACGTTGAGCGAGTCCACTCCGGGCGCCATCGGGATACGCACCGCCAGGTCAGCCGCAGCCCGCGCTTCGGCCGACAGACCCGTGCCCTCGGCACCCAGCAACCACGCCACCCGGCCAGTGCCCAGCCCGGCGGCAG